>CAZHHT010000036.1:0-27077 GCA_964532455.1 uncultured Anaerolineales bacterium | reverse complement strand
AAGCTAGATCTATTATCCGGAAGTACTAAATTATCGACCTTTTTTCAGTGGACTCGTTAATGGTATTGATTCAAACTTTCGTTAGAGTACGGATACAGCGGGCGCATAAAGTTTTCCGGATTTTCTTTCCGTTTTCATATACCGTAACTTGCTGTAAATTTGGTTTAAACTTTCGTTTGGTTGTTTTTTTCGACCAAGGGCGGCTTCGCCCAAATTTTGTGGTTTTTCCACATTCCTCACACTTCGCCATAGGTAATACCCTCGTTCAACAGTGATTATTTATGATTTCATTTATGCTTGTAAAATCCAGCTTTAGTTCTGAAGCAAAACCCAGAATCGAAGCCATGACAATTCATTTAGCCAAGCCCGCCAATCTTACCATACAACTGGTCAATCCACAAGAGGAGCCCTGCTTTTCCACTGTTTTTATGTTATCATTTGGCATCTGTAAACAATCCTGACATATATTCCCAACAAAATGGTGAATTTAATGAAAAAAGAAAAAGGACCTTTAGGCGACATTCAAATTTCCAAACAAGCAATCGCGACCATCGCATTCCAGGCTGTCCAGCGCTCTTATGGTGTTGTCGGGCTGGCGTCAAAAAACATCGCAGATGAGTTGGCCCATGCAATTGTCAAAGATCCAACGCATGGAATAGATGTGGAATATAAAGATAAGGTAATTAATATCGATATCTACATCATTATCGAGTATGGTACCCGAATCAAATCCGTTGCTGCAAGCGTCGCCAACACGGTTCGCTACCAGGTTGAAAAATCCTTGGGAATTCCCGTGAACGAAATTAACATTCACGTTCAAGGTCTCCGAATCAGCAACGGAGAGGAACAGTAAACTCTCTGGCACTGGTAGTAATGGCAGCATCTTTTCTTTAGGAGTACTTAGGCATGAGTGACGAACACCCTGGAAACAAGGCATCAAAAATTGACGGGGATCAATATAAAAAACTGATGATGGCCGGCTTAACCTGGCTGCGGACAAATCAAGAATCAGTGAATGCTTTGAATGTTTTCCCTGTACCGGATGGAGATACAGGCACCAATATGGTTCTCACCCTCCAGGCAGCATACGATGAAATATCCAACTCCTCTGAAAAACATATTAGTCCTTTAGCCGAGAAACTGGCCCATGGGGCACTGATGGGCGCACGGGGAAATTCCGGCGTGATTCTGTCCCAGATCTGGCGGGGATTTTCCAAGGGAATCGGGGAATCCGAAATTCTGGATGGGAAAAGCCTGGTGAAAGGACTTTTGCAAGCCCGCGACACTGCTTATAAAGGGGTTGTCCGTCCTGTAGAAGGCACAATCCTGACCGTATGCAAAGATATGGCTCTAGCAGGTGAAAAAGCCATCCAGGAATCAGAAGATCCATATTTCCTCCTTAACAAAGTGACAGAAGCAGCCCAGGTCTCTGTTGATCACACACCAGAGCTGCTAGATGTTCTTAAAGAAGCCGGTGTTGTTGATGCAGGAGGGCAAGGACTGCTGTATATCTTTGAAGGAATGCTGCGTTACATCAATGATGAACCTTTGGATATTGAACCGGTCCGTGTCCAGCCCTTGTCAGTGGTTGGAAAACAAGAAGCCATCAACAGCGCTGAACCCGGACAGGATTACGAGGTGATCGTTGATTTCCAACCTCACAAACCATTGGTACTGGAAGATTATTACCAGGATTTAGAAGAAATCGGCACTTCCATTCAAGTTGGTGAAGGTGACGGCATGTACCGGATGCACATTCATGTGCCAACTGAAAAGCGGTATGAGCCAATCGACTACACAATGAATATTGGAACGATTACCAAGGTTCATATTGAGAATCTGATGGTGCAAATGGATCCCTCCGCTGGGAAGGAAAAAGAGGAACCTATTAAACTGACTAAAGTATCTCAGGGTGATATCGCCCTGGTAACTATTTCCCCCGGGGTTGGGTTTTCTCGAATCTTCGCCAGCCTGGGAGCGGCAGCTATCGTAGAGGGCGGACAAACTATGAATCCCAGCACGCAGGAGATCCTGGCAGCCTTCGAGGATTTGCCGACAGACCAGGTAATCATTCTGCCGAATAACAAAAATATCCTTATGGCAGCAAAATCTGCTGCTGAACTCTCAGTCAAGTCGGTAGAAGTTATTCCTACTGTCACCGTTCCCCAGGGATTAGCCGCTATGCTGCGCCTTATTCCAGGCCAGGAACTAAGTCAGGTAACTGCTGAAATGCAATCCGCAGTGAGTGAAATAGAGAGTGGAGAAATTACCACTGCAGTCCGGGATGTAGAAATTGACGGTATTGATGTCAAGGAAGGAGAAATTATCTCCCTCCACAACGGGAAACTGGTAGGTTCAAACAAAACTCTTAAAGAGGGTTGTATCACCTTCCTGGAAACCGCAAAAGCAAATGATTATGAGCTGATTACCATGTTCAGTGGTGAGAATATCAGTCAGGAAGACGCTGAATCTATGTCTGAATTCATCCAGGAAAAGTATCCTGATCAGGTGGTTGAACCCCAATACGGCGGTCAACCACACTACCAGTTCATATTATCCATTGAGTAAAGCAGCCTTGAAGTAATTATTATTTCAATTTAATCCGGGTTTTCCCGGAAACATAAATACGGCGGACTTATCAATAAGCTCCGCCGTTTTTACAGCCAGCGGAGGTTCTATTGACTACGGCCATCGTAACCGATAGCACATCGGATATTCCATTTGACGTACTGGAAAAATACAACATCTTTCAAGTCCCAGCGGATTTGATGATTGGCAATAAAACTTATCTGGATGGGTTTGATCTATCCAGGAACGACTTTTATATCCAGCTTCCCAGCCTGAAACAGCTTCCGACAACCGCCGCTCCTTCAGCTGGCAGATTCCTGGCTTTGTATGAAAAAATCTTTACTCAAGGGTTTTCCGAGATTATATCCATTCACGCAGCGAGCGCATTAAGCGGCATCTATAATGCTGCGAGATTGGCGTCCCTGGAATTCTCGCAAAAAATCAACGTGGTGGACAGCCAACAATTATCTCTGGGGTTGGGATTTCAGGTGATCGCGTCTGCAAAAGCAGCTCAGAAGAACCTCCCTTTCCAAACGATCCTAAAAGGTATCGAGTCAATCAAGGAAAGAGTTCATGTTTATGCCTTATTAGACACTTTTGAATATATCCGACGCAGCGGCCGAATATCTTGGGCAAGAGCCCGGATAGGTTCAATTCTGAATATAAAACCAATCATTGAACTCAAGGAAGGGGAAGTTATTAACCGAGGACTGTCTCGTACCCGGGAGAAAGGCATTAAGTTCCTGGGTGATGTTCTGCAGGGATTGGGTCCTCTGGAAGATCTTGCTGTGCTTCATACCAATGCAGCCCAGGATGGAACAGATTTTATTCAACAATTTGCACCTGACGGGATCCAGAATCCCCTACTGATGAATGTAACCACAATAATTGGCACCCACGTCGGACCCAATGGGTTAGGTTTTGCAGCAGTGGTAAAATAATTCAAATGAAAACATCAGTCAAAAAGTTAAGAAAATTCTTCCGGTTGGAAGCTGAACGGGGATATGACAATAAGGCGGTCATGGGGGGATTGGCAAATATCCTATCCTCCTGGGAACTCGAAGCCCGAGAAGATCAATTGCCTGAACAGATTATTCAGGCTGTTATCAGCCGATTAAGGGATTACCATCACTTGAGCGAGGAGTCCCGAGAAGTAGCATTAAAAGGGATCTGGAAGCGGGTCAATAAGAAATCCTTGAAGGAGAAAAAGCAGGATCAGGCAGATGAGGTAATTCTGCCAACTGATAAGTCAAATCCCGCACCCCAACAGGTTTCAGAACCCCTTGCCCAGGTTAAAGAACCCAGCCAACCGGAACAGGAAAAACAGCAAATAGAAGAATCAGTCAAACCTCTAGTAGAAAAACTGGATTTCGATACCCCGGTTAACAGCATAAAGGGAATTGGCGAAAAGAAAAGAGCAGCCCTGACCAGGATGGGAATTTCCTCCATCAGAGACTTACTGTACACTTTTCCAAGGCGGCATGATGACTACTCAAAACTAAAACCGATCGGCAGTTTGTGGTTTGGTGAAGAGGTCACGGTAATTGGGACAATCGATAGTGTATCCACCCGCAGCGTTCGAAGCGGAAAAATGAAACTCGTTGAAGCTGTGGTTTCTGACAAAAGTGGGGCACTAAAGGCAACCTGGTTTAACCAGCCCTGGTTGGAGGGACAGCTTTCTCGCGCAAAACATGTCGTCTTAAGCGGAGAAATCGAACAGTATCTTGGCCGATTGACCATGAATAATCCTGATTGGGAGCCGCTGAGTAAGGAGCAGCTGCACACTAACCGGATCGTCCCGGTTTATCCTCTCACCAAAGATATCACCCAGAAATGGCTGCGCGGGGTCCTACACGACACAGTCCAGAAATATGGACCCAGCATAGAGGACCCCCTACCGGACCAGCTCCTTTCAAGTATCTCCCTTCCTAAATTATCTGATGCAATCCGGGAAATTCACTTCCCGGACTCGGATCAATCACTTCAAAAAGCAAAACAACGATTGGCATTTGATGAAATATTCCTGCTTCAGATGGGTGTCCTGAAACAGAAAAAACAGTGGGAAAATCGTCCCGGTCAGGTTTTTGACAGTCCGGATGTGTGGATAAATTCCAGGTTGGAACAGCTCCCTTTCCAACTCACGAAGGCACAAATCAAAGCCCTTACACAGGTCCGGGAAGACCTATGCTCAGGTCATCCCATGAACCGATTGCTCCAGGGAGATGTAGGTTCTGGCAAAACAGTCATCGCAGCGCTGGCGGCATTAATTGTTATCCGCCAAGGAGCCCAGGCCGCATTCATGGCTCCCACCAGTATTCTGGCTGAACAGCATTTCCAGAGTCTGAAAAAACTTCTGGGCAATAATCCAGATGAAGTAAAAGAAAATGAAATCCGTCTCCTGATCGGTTCCACACCGGAAGATCAAAAAGAACAAATCCGTAAAAAACTCTCCCAGGGTGCGATAAAATTGGTGATTGGCACCCATGCTCTGCTCCAAGAACCGGTTGAATTCCAAAATCTGCAGCTTGCAATCGTCGATGAACAGCACCGCTTTGGCGTTGAACAAAGAGGTACATTGCGCCAAAAAGGAAACAATCCGCACCTGTTGGTGATGACCGCAACTCCAATTCCCCGTTCACTGGCACTGACAATATTTGGTGACCTGGAACTATCCGTGATCGATGAATTGCCCCCCGGAAGGTTACCGGTTGAAACCCATGTTCTCTATCCCCGGGAAATTGAACGGGCATATAGTTTAGTCCGCCGGCAGGCCGATAAAGGCAATCAGGCATTTATCATCTATCCGCTAGTAGAAGAGAGTGATAAAAGTGATGAAAAAGCCGCTGTGGAAGAATTCGACCGGCTTCAGAAAGAAATCTTTCCCACTTATTCGCTTGGGTTACTTCACGGGCAGATGCGTCCAGATGAAAAAGAGAGTGTTATGACTCTTTTCCGTGACAAGGAAATCCAGATCCTTGTTTCCACCTCAGTTGTGGAAGTGGGCGTGGATATCCCGGGAGCAACTGTGATGTTGGTCGAAGGCGCTCATCGTTTTGGGCTCGCTCAACTGCACCAGTTCCGGGGACGAGTGGGACGCAGCGATCAAAAATCCTACTGCATCTTGGTACCCGGAAGCGCTGAGGAAGTAGAAAACCAAAGACTGCAGGCGATGGTAGAAACTAATGATGGTTTTGTTTTAGCTGAAAAGGATCTGGCAATCCGCGGACCGGGACAATTCCTGGGAACCCGCCAATCAGGGTACACTGAATTGAAATTAGCCAGCATCACAGATCTGAAATTGGTCGAGCAGGCTCGTCAGCATGCATTAGATCTTTTCCATCAGGATCCTGAATTAAGTCAGGAGAATCATCAGAATTTAGCTCTCGCTATTAACCAATTCTGGACGCAGAAAAACTCAGGCGATATCAGCTGATAAATCTGCTGCCAGAAATGTCTAGGAGATTTTTATGATAAGAGCTGTCTTTCCTGGAACGTTTGATCCCATTCACCACGGGCATATCGATATCGCCCAGCGTGCATCTCGCTTATTTGATGAAGTGATCATTGCCGTGTACGACCAGCCGCTAAAGAAATTGCTTTTTCCTCCCGAGAAAAGGATAAAGCTGGCTGAACTAGCACTTCAGCCCTTCCCAAATATCAAAACTTTGGGCTACAGCGGATTAACGGTTGATTTCTGCCATCAAATTGATGCCCAAGTCATAGTTCGTGGTCTGCGGGTGTTTTCCGATTTTGAATATGAGTTCCGGATGGCGCTCGCCAATCATAGATTGTCCCCAGATATTGAAGTGGTGGCATTAATTACAAATCAGAACCATACCTTCTTGAGCGGGTCAACTGTACGGGAAATCGCTGCCCTGAACGGAGATGTCAGTTCAATGGTCCCGAAAGTGGTTGAGCAAGCTTTAATAGCTCGGTTTAAGGAACTAGGAAGTGATCAGAACATCGTCCCCTATACTTCATTGAGAGATTGAAACATTTCTTTTCATGATATACTAAAATGACACTTCTTTTGAAGGGATAAATCATGGACATCCTACATCTTGTGGATCGATTGGAAGAGTTAATAAATCACAGCCGTTCCATTCCATTCACCCGTAATGTGATAATTGATGAAGACCGAATGCTTGATATTATCGACCAGATGCGGGTAGCGATCCCGGAAGAAGTGAAAAAATCCCAGCAAGTACTATCCCAAAAAGATCGAGTCATCGCTCAAGCAAAAGAAGAAGCAGACCGGACGGTCAACATTGCCAAGGATAAAAGCGATAAGTTAACTGATCGAGACAGTATTGTCCTGGATGCCAGGAAAAAAGCCTTACAAATTGAAGCCGAAGCCGAGATGAGGGCCAAGACAGCTCAATCAGAAGCAGATGAGTATGTTGCGGAAACATTAACCAACCTGGAAATTGCTTTAGAAAGAGTTCTCAACCAGGTCCGCAACGGGATTTATATCTTGGAAGAGGAAATTTTACAAAAAGAGAATCCAACAGAAGAAAAATCAGAAGAGGAACAGGAATAACAGGTTTTTCCTTCCCTTCAATGAAAACAGCCCTCTCGCAGCGGCTGTTTTTTATTCTTCGGCATCCCGCCAGGCGACCGTTTTCCCCTCTTTGCGGTAAAAGTATTTTGCCAACAGCCAGTCAACAGTCCCCGGGAAATTGGCATTTACCCAGATAGCCAGCCGCATAATTCCCGGAATAACGGCATTATTTTTCTTCTTTTCTATCACCTCGAGGATTTGGTGTGCCACATCGTCTGAGGTGAGTAACAGCCAATTTGGGGTGACTCTTGTGGTTTTCCAATGTACTCCCGCATGCTGATCAAATTCTGTGTCCACTGCTCCTGGGAATATTCCAGATACAGTTATTCCCGTTCCTCGCAGCTCCCGCCTTAAACTTTCCAGAAATCCTCTTAACCCAAATTTTGTCGCCGTATATATGCTGTAGGTTGGCACTCCTACCCAGGAGGAAATTGAGGCGATGTGTATGATATGGCCCCCTTCCTGGGCTATCATCCAGGGAAGAACTTCCCGGGTAATCTGGATTGCTCCCGTCAGGTTTACCTGAAGCTGGTCCTGAATATCAGCCTGAGTCTGTTCGTCCAGCCAGATCAGTTTACCGTATCCTGCACTGTTCACTAAAACGTCAATCCGGTTGTAGGCTTGCAGGGTGCTTTCTACCAGACGTTGAATTTGATCGAATTTCCTAAGATCCGTTGGAATTACCAGCGCTTCTCCTCCCCCTTCCCGGATTTTGGATGCCAGACTTATCAAGCGTTCTTTCCGCCGGGCTGCCAAAACTACCCGGTATCCATTGACACTTAAGGCTCTGGCAGCAGCTTCTCCAATACCAGAGGAAGCTCCGGTAATAACTGCAACGGGTTGAGACATATGCGGTCCTTATTGCCCGGTAACCATATTATTAATACCTTCATTCTACCAGAGGTCTAATTTCGATATACTGAAAACCCGGTCCAAAACTCAATATTTATTTGATTCTATAACCAGTTCCGTTTAGAATAAAGACTGAATGATCCCAACTGATCAGTTTGGCAGGAGGAGGTTGGGGAGTCTTCAACCTGAATATCATCAACAAAAAAGGAGAACAAGATGGATTTCCGTTTATCGGAGGAACAAAGATTGTGGCGAAAAGCTGTCCATAATTTTGTCTCTAAAGAGATTAAACCACTGGCTCAGGAAATCAATGAGAAGGAAGAGATTCCCCGGCCTGTGATTCAAAAAATGGGTCCTATGGGTTTATTGGGGATGAGCGTGCCGGAAACCTACGGGGGGTCTGAGCTGGATGCCATCAGTTCCGCTATCGCAATTGAGGAGCTCGCTTGGGGAGACGGAGGTACAGCACTAACGATTGAAGCTCATAATGAATTGGGATGCGCATCTGTAACACTATTTGGAACAGAGGATCAAAAACAGACCCTGCTTCCTCCAGTAATATCCGGGGAGGGAAAATTGACCTCCCTGGCTTTAACTGAACCCCAGGCGGGATCGGATCTAAGAAATATCCAGACCAAAGCTCATAAACAGGGAAACCAATGGATCATTCAAGGGTCCAAATCCTGGATAACCAATGCCGGTGAAGCAGATTTTATCGTCACCCTGGTAAAAACCAGCCCGGATGAAGGATCCAGGGGAATGAGCATGATCATAGTACCAACTGATGCGCCGGGGTTATCTATCGCACCTCCAGAGAAAAAGATGGGGGCTGGAGGTACGCACAGCCATGAAGTCCGGTATGATGCCGTAAAAGTGCCGGCTGAAAACCTGCTCGGCAAAGAGGGGAAGGGATTACAGCAAACCCTGAAAATCCTTGATGGCGGACGTATCAGTGTTGGTGCCTTGTCAGTAGGAATTGCCCAGGCAGCATTGGAAGAGGGATTATCCTATGCTAAAGAACGGGAAACCTTCGGAAAAACTCTCTCGGAACACCAGGCCATTCAGTGGCTGGTTGCCGATGCAGCGACAGATATTCACGCTGCCCGGTTGATGGTATACTATGCGGCCTGGCTAAAAGATCAGGGGAAATCTTACACCAAAGCGGGTGCTGTGGCTAAATTGTTCGCAACGGAAATGGCAGAACGAGCAGCCTACAGTGCCATCCAGATTCATGGATCTTATGGATACAGCAGGGAATATCCGGTGGAAGCGATGTATAAGGCGGCCAGACTAATGACCATCGGAGAAGGAACCAGCGAAATCCAGCGCCTGGTAATCGCCAGGTCCCTTTTTAAAGAGGGACCGTTGAGGATTGAGTAAATATTATTCGAACAATTTAAGAATAACGATCAACAACATAGATCCTGATAGGCTGTGATGGAATTTCCTCACCCATAGGTTTATCAAGGGACTTAATACACCTGGTCTCTGTTACCTGGGACCTATAAATAGTAGTGTCATCGCGAATGTAACGAAGCGATATACTACCAAATTTGTTTCTACAGCCGATTCTGCCTAATTACTCAATGCACTGCTTTATGCCGCCAGCAGTCGCTGATGGTTTTCTTCCGCCCCGCTGTCATTTTCCAGCAATTGAACTGCATGGGGTAAAACCGGAGCGACAATCCGGAAATTCTCCAACGCACCTTTTGGACTACCCGGCAAATTAATGATCAGGGTCTTTTTCCTGATGCCAGCCACAGCGCGGGAAAGCATCGCATGGGGAGTAATTGATAAACTCCCCGCCCGCATGGCTTCTGCCAGACCCGGTGCCTTGCGGTCCAAAACCGCTTTGGTAGCTTCAGGGGTGACATCCCGGGGGGTAAATCCTGTGCCTCCTGTTGTCAGGATCACATTGATTTTTCCAGAATCGGACCAATAACATAATCTTTCTTCAATCGCAGAAATTTCATCAGCAACGACATCGGTCTGGGTAACTTCCCAGCCATAATCGGTGACTGCGCCCTGCAGCACCGGACCCGACAGGTCTTCTCTCAGGCCGCTGGATGACCTGTCAGATACAGTAAGGATGGAGAATTTTATCGACATCTCATTATCCTTTTAGATAAGTCCTTCCCAGCTGCCGTGAATGCCGTCATCAGTAACACCATAATAATAGCGGTAACCTTCCTGGGTCCGCTGGATCAAGTCATAGCTAGTATAATTCCCCCGCTTCTTCCGGGATATCAATCCCAAATCTCCCTGCCAGGTAATTTCCTTGTTTTCCTTAACCTTCGGAAGTTTTGAATATTGGGAAATGGCATAATGCCATAAGCGGCGGGAGGATTGCAGGGTGACATTCTTTACTACACTGCCGTTTCGTAAATCCCTTACGGTGTAATATTTTTCACCTCCCCGATTGGTTACGGAGACAATTTCCACACCCGTACGGGGTGGATCATTAGGCTGTATTTCGTTTTCAGCAGAAACTATTTTATTAATCTCTTTTGATCCTGGAATTGGGGGCGGTTCAGCATGCACTCGATCCGGTGGGGCAGCTTTTTTCTTCTCTCCCTGAAGAACCATTTCAACAATTTCATCCCGGACAGCCATGCCGGTTTCTGTTTCCGTGCGGAGATATATTTTGTTGTCATCCACCGCATAAGGCGGGTCTTCTCCCCTGGGAATCATAATCTGGATGACTTTCTTTCCTTCAGTTTCCTGGACTTCAAACTTACATTCCAATTCGGGGCTGATGCGTTTACTGATCTCTGATTTTAACTTCTCTATGCCCTGTTTCGGACGGGGTACACCTTCAAATGGTTTGCCCTTTTCGGCTGATAAACCCAGATACAAGATACCCCCGTTTGAATTCGCGAAAGCGCATACATCGGCAATGATGGAATAGAGATAACCGCCCCGAATTGTGATTTTATCGTGAAAATCCTGAACAAAGGTTGCCCCTTCCTGCCGTGCATCCCTGATAAAGTCATAGGCTGGTTGAGAACTCAGCTGATGGGGACGGGTCCGGGAGAAGTTGTTGCTTTCAAAAAGCTCCCGTAACGCTCGAAAACTCCTCTCCTGTAAGCGGACATCAGTTGTCCGATCTCCTACTCCCAATTTGTTTTGGAAAGCGGATTTCTTGGTTAACAAATGAGCGTCAGAACCTTGGATGCAGTGCATCCGGCGGGGATATTCTGGTTTATTTCCACTGAAGAAAGACGCTGTAGAGTGCCTGCCCTTCTTTGCCAAATCTGTCACTTCTATCGCAATCAAATGGGGATCTTGAGTATAGGCAATTTTGGTTTGCCCCCCGAAAGGAAAGCGGCGCATCGCAACCCCATTATTAGAGTTTGCGTGTGCGGCAATTGCCATGCCGCCTGCATCATGGATGCTTTTATAGGCGGTTAACACATCTACACTGGCGCCTACAGTAACCGATCCTTCATCCAGTTTTTCGGATGGAATGTTTAATTCCAGCAGCAGGTGTTCAATATCCCTGACTGGTTTGCCTTCTGGAAAAATAGCCAGGATATGAAAACCAAACGTAGCGGTAAATTCAAATCCGGGTAGTACCAGTACTCTTTTTAATAAACGCTGGTATTCCGCCAGGCGGGTTTCTTCCTCCGGGAGCAAGCGGTTTAGCTGCTGAAGTAATTTTAATTGCTCAATCTCTTCCTGCATCCGGCGGTACCCTGCCACAGTGTTATGATCCGTAAACGCGATAATATCCAGGCCTTTATTTGCGGCTTGTTTTAATATATCTAAATATCCAATCTCCGGCTGTATATAATCTTCAGATGCCGGAGTATGTAAATGTAAATCTATGGTGTACCAGGTTAATCCGGTACGTTTGTTTTTTTCAGACACAATATCCTCTCAACTTTAGCAGCAAGGAAAATGGATCAGGAGAAATTAATCAAATCAACAGAATCCGTCTGTGGATTCAATTCACTTTTCTCGCTCAAGTCCCTGCTATCTATTATCTAAATTGCATCACAATGGGAACAAAAGAAGGCGTTCGTAACCAGAATATTGTAATAACCACTCAAGAAAATCTATTAATAATTAGTATCAGAGTGGATTTTTAATATTTTTTATCCCAGCTGTCTGGTTATCCGCCTCAAACGTAATGTGTGTTCCTCATCGTAACATTAATATTTATCAAATTTTACCCGGTAAATAGGTTTTCTTTTTATACTGCATACCGAGTACTTCAAATTGGACCAGATCTCACCTTCCGAAAGCTTTATTACCCAAATGCTTGTTTATGCCTTTGGTTTCCTCTTTTTGGGGGCAGCCTTCTTTTTTGTTAATGCAGCATCCAGGACTTCTTCAACAGTTTCAACAAAGGTAAAGTTAATCTTCTCTAATATTTCTGCCGGGATATCTTCTTCGAGATCTGCCTGGTTCTTTTTAGGCAGAATCACTGTTGTTGATCCAGCCCGATAAGCCGCCAGAACCTTCTCTTTAATGCCTCCTACCGGCAGCACCTGACCCCGTAAAGTAATCTCACCAGTCATACTGACATTGCCTTTGACTGGGCGTCTTGAAATCAAAGATACCAGAGCAGCTGCCATGGTTACACCAGCAGATGGACCATCTTTTGGTTGAGCGCCAGCGGGTACATGCAAATGGATATCCTGATCCTGAAAAAAATCCATTTCAATACCCAATTTGTCAGCCTTGGATCGCACATAGGAAAGCGCTGCTTGGGCAGATTCTTTCATCACTTCACCGAGAGATCCAGTGAGCTGGAAGTTGTTTTTACCGGGCATTGAGGTGGCTTCAACAAACAGCACCTCTCCTCCGGTGGAGGTCCAGGCTAAACCAGTAGCCACTCCAGGCACTGAAGTCCGATTCGCGATTTCCTCATCTCCATAATATCTTGGCCGACCCAGGTATTCTGCGACTTCCTTAACACCGATTTTGACGCTCTCAACTTTTCCTTCTGCGATCTGAGTAACTACTTTCCGGCAGAGAGATCCGATTTCCCGTTCCAGATTCCGAACACCGGATTCCCGAGTATATGATCGGATGATCTTCTGAAGTGCTGGATCGGTAAAGGAAATTTCCTCAGATTTAAGTCCATTCTCTTTAATCTGACGTGGAATCAGGTACCCTTTGGCAATCGATTTCTTTTCCCTATCTGTGTAACCGGATAAATAAATAATTTCCATCCGGTCCCGCAGTGGGGAAGGGATTGGTTCTATTAAATTTGCCGTGGTAATGAACATCACCTTCGAAAGGTCATAAGCTACCTCCAGATAATGATCTCTAAATTCACTGTTTTGTTCTGGATCCAGAACTTCCAGTAATGCGGAAGTTGGATCTCCGCGGTAATCCCGTCCTAATTTGTCAATCTCATCCAGCATGAAGACAGGATTGTTTTTCCCTACCCGGCGGAGAGCCTGCAGAATCCGACCCGGCATGGCACCGATGTAAGTACGCCGGTGTCCGCGAATTTCCGCTTCATCCCGGACTCCTCCCAGGGAAATGCGGATGAACTTCCGATCCAATGACCGGGCAATAGACCGCCCTAACGAGGTTTTCCCTACTCCGGGAGGACCTACAAAACACAAAATTACGCCTTCCCGGATTTTACGGATCTCATCCTCATAGATTTCTTCTATCTCGCCTTCCCGTTCCTTGCGGAGTTTTCTGACGGCGAGAAATTCCAGAATCCTCTCCTTCACATCCTCTAACCCGTAGTGATCTTCATCCAAAACCTTTCTGGCGCGGGAAATATCCAGGTTATCATCAGTCATCTTCGACCAGGGTAAAGAAACCATCCAATCCAGATAGGTCCGGATCACACCATATTCCGCTGCCGCAGAAGGCAAACGGGATAAGCGGTCTAATTCCCTTTTAGCCTGTTTATCGCTTTCTTCCGGCATGGCGGCTTCTTCAATCTGGTGCCGGAATTCATCAACATCCGCCGTTTGATCATCCTCTTCCCCCAATTCTGTCTGGATGGCTTTTATCTGCTCCCGCAGGAAGTACTCCCGCTGGACTTTTTCAATTTCGGATCGGGCCTGATTTTGAATGCGCTGCCCAATTTCAAGCATTTCCAATTCCCGGGTCAGGAAATTTACCAATTTATGCAATTTTTCCGAGACGGAGTTTAATTCCAGCAGCTCCTGAGCTTCGGATAATTCCAAGCGCTGAAAATTTGCTACCGTGTAAACAACCTGCAGGGGGTCATCCAGGGATATTACCGCATCAACTAATTCCTGGGGCACCGAAGGCACCAGATTAGTGATCACAGCAAATTGATCTCGGGCTTGGCGCGTCAAGGCGTCTACTTCTAGGTCATGTTCAACTTCCACCGGGGACAACTTAATTTTTGCTTTAAGATAAGGTTCTTCTTCAACAAATTTCTTAATTTCAAATCTGGTGATACCCTGCACTAGCAAGCGGATGGTGCCATCCGGTGCTCTGAATAGACGGTGGACTGAGGCAACCGTTCCCACCCGGTAGAGGTCTTCCGGACCGGGATGTTCGTTCTGGGGATCCTTGGAAGTAATTAAACCGATCAAACGGTCGTCTGCGGAGAGCACATCATCAACTAATCGGATGGATCGGGGCTGACCGATGGATAAAGGAACTGCTGTTTCCGGGTAAACCACCAATCCTCGCAGAGGTAAAATGGGAAGCTGGGAAGGGATTCGCCCTATCAGGTCTTCCTGTTTTAACTCTTCACCCTCTTCATCGTCCACATCGGGGACATTCGGGACCACAGATCCTAGGAAAATATCCTCCAGGGAAAGATCCTCTCGATTCACCCAATCTAATAATTCCAGAATATCCATACTCCAACGCGATAATGGCATAAACCCTTAATCCTTGATCTCTACCCGACGGGGTTTTTGTTTTGGAAGGATCAATTCCAGAAATCCGTCCTCGTAAACCGCGGTCACCTGTTCAGCAATCACCGGAGATGACAACTCTACACCGTTGCGGAATTCCCCAAAGCCAATTTCCATTTGGTGATAAAAACAAGTTTTACTAAAGCTGGGACGTCGCCCTTCAATTAACAATAATTGTTTGTCCAGTGTGATAAAAAATTCACCTTTTTTCATTCCTGCAGCTTCTACCCGGACATTAAACTGGTCATCAGTTTCATAAACATCAGTTGGAGGGCACCAGCTATGAGATCCCGCGATAACTTGCCATACTGACTGTCCCGCTCGCAGCTGATGAAATGTAAAGGAATCCGCTTTAAGCGGTTTGATCCGTATGATTACATCCGTCACTATATCCCTCCTAAAGCTCGACCAGAGGAAATACTATAATTGTTAATTTTAACACAGAGTAGGTTTTTCCCTAGGCGAGTAAAGCGATTATATACGAGATTAACACTTAGGAAGGCTAAAATCTATTAGAATATGGAGCGGCAAAAAAGCTAGTAAATATCCTTAGGGAACAGTACATACAAAATAATTTATCAGTTGTTATCAATGAGGAGAAAATATGTTTTCGAAAAAAGTGCGCCAGGCAATGAACGACCAAATTCATCATGAGATTGAGTCTGCCTATATCTATCTTTCCATGGCTGCCTACTTTGAGGAAGTGAATTATCCCGGATTCTCTCAATGGATGAAAATTCAATTTGAAGAGGAAATGGCTCACGCTTTCCGTTTTTATGATTTCATTCACAGCCGCGGTGAGCGGGTAACGCTCCAAGCCATTGGGGAACCTCAGTCTGAGTTTAAGTCAATCCTGGCTGTATTCGAAGGCGCCCTGGCGCATGAGCAGAAAATCACCGGCGATATCCACCGGTTGTACGGGTTGGCGATGGAAGAAAAAGACTATCCCAGCCTATCATTTTTACAGTGGTTTATCGACGAACAGGTAGAAGAGGAAGAACATGTCGGCGAAGTAGTGGAAAACATCAAAAGAGCAGGTGACAACAGCTATGCCTTGTTAATGTTGGACCGCGAACTGGGCCAGCGCCAACCTCCAGTAGAAGTCGAGGGGGAACAGGCTTAAGATTGAAACATTTAGAGGAAATAATTTCACCAAAAACAGATGTAATTTGGCATTTGTTTTTTTCTTTTAATGGTGTGATACTTAGCCTATAAGATTGAGTATAACGGTTAGTAAACAACAAAGGTGGAATAAATCTATGGATAACAAGTCATACAACCCATTTAAAACAGCCCAGAAGCTATTTGACCATGCCGCTGAACTGCTTGAATTAGATCAGGCAACCAGGGACTTTTTACGCTACCCAATGCGGGAATACCAATTCAACATCCCTGTACGAATGGATGCCGGCAGTGTAAAGATCTTTCGGGGATTCCGGATTCTGCACAATGATGCCCGTGGTCCTGGGAAAGGCGGCATTCGATTCCATCCCCAGGAAACTGTCGATACAGTGCGAGCCTTATCGATGTGGATGACCTGGAAGTGCGCAGTCGTTGATATTCCCCTGGGCGGCAGTAAAGGGGGAATCATCTGTGATCCTCACGATTTAAGTCTTCTGGAACAGGAGCGCCTCTGCCGTGGATGGGTACGGCAAATCGCCAAGAATATTGGTCCTCTCTCTGATATTCCCGCTCCGGATGTGATGACTAACTCCCAGCATATGTTGTGGATGTTAGACGAATATGAAGTTATCCACGGCGCTAAATATCCAGGATTCATTACCGGGAAACCAGTCGGTATGGGAGGCTCCCTTGGCAGAGTTGAAGCGACCGGATATGGTGTCATGATCACTGTTCGGGAGGCGATGAAAGAACTGGGAATCAACATCCAAAATACATCTGCCAGCTTTCAAGGGTTTGGCAATGTGTCCCAGCATGCCATTCAACTTTACCAACAAATGGGCGGAACACCCATCTGTGTTTCTTGTTGGAACCAGAAAGACCAGACAGCGTATTCTTTCCAAAAAAAGGACGGTTTTGAATTCAATGAATTAATGTCAGTCACAGACCATTTTGGAGAGATCGATAAAGGCAAAGCGCAAGACTTAGGCTTTGACATATTACCTGGTGATGCCTGGTTGGAGCAGGATGTGGAGCTATTGGTCCCAGCCGCGCTGGAAAATCAAATCACAGGTGAGAATGCTAACAAAATATCACAAAAAGTTAAGCTCATTGCAGAAGGCGCGAATGGTCCAACAACTCCTGATGCAGATATTGCCCTAAAAGACCGTGGAATGCATGTAATTCCCGACTTTCTGGCAAACGCAGGAGGAGTGACTTGCAGTTATTTTGAACAAGTCCAAAGCAATGCCAATTATTATTGGGCAAAAGAAGAGACTCTTGGGAAACTTGACCTGAAGATGACCAATGCTTATGTTGACGTCAGTAAGTTTGCCAAAGCCAAAAAACTCTACATGCGTGATGCGGCATATATGATATCTGTAGATCGCGTAGCCAAGGCCTGCAGGGCCCGCGGATGGGTATAATCCTGGCCTGATGAATAATAAATCGGAAGACACTTTACCCCAGAACCTGATCCCATTCGATCGCAATAATAAAGATCAGGAAAATTGTATCCGTGTCATTGGAACTGGTTCTATTGGGGGCAAAGCACAAGGTTTGGTCTTCCTAAACGGCCTTCTTTTATCACGTTTTCAGACAACTGATTTTCAACAAATCACGGTCAGGATCCCAAACCTGACCGTGATTGCTACCGATATCTTCGACGCTTTTATGGCAGAGAACGATCTCTACGGCATCGCCAATTCGGATTCATCTGATGACCGGATTGCCCATGCCTTTCAAAATGCAGACTTACCATTTAATATCCTGGGGGATTTAAAATCCCTCATAAACCAAATTTATACACCACTGGCTATCCGCTCTTCAAGTTTACTTGAAGACGCGACCTACGAACCTTTCGCCGGTATTTATGCCACCAAAATGATTCCAAATCACCAACATGATTCCGATACCCGATTCCAAAAACTAACCGAGGCAGTTAAATTCATATACGCCTCAACCTTTTTTAATAATGCAAAAAGCTTCCGGAAGGCGACCAATCACGATCATTCAGATGAAAAAATGGCGGTGATCATTCAGGACGTCGTTGGCTCACGGCATAGTCTTCGGTTTTATCCTGAATTATCGGGAGTGACTCGATCATACAATTTCTATCCAGTCGGTCGGGCACAACAGGAAGATGGGGTAGTAAGCCTTGCTTTGGGTTTAGGGAAAACCATAGTTGATGGTGGAGTCTCATGGACTTATTCACCGGCCTATCCGAAAATTGGACCACCATTCGGCTCAGTGGAAGAACTCTTGAAGGGCAGTCAAAAAGAGTATTGGGCAATTAACATGGGGACCCCCCTGGTCTATGATCCCATTCAAGAAACCGAGTATCTTGTTCAAGAGAATCTAACTACAGCTGAAAATGACGGCTCGCTGCGTTACTTATGTTCGACTTACGATTTGCAATCGAACCGGCTGACTATCGGAATGGGAAATCCAGGACCTAGAGCAGTAACCTTTGCCCCTCTGCTGGCATTGAAGGAAATCCCTCTGAATAATTTGATTAAATCGTTCCTGGCTGCCTGCGAGGAAGAATTGAAAAATCCCGTGGAAATTGAGTTCGCGATGACATTCAATCCTCACTCCCTGGGATTACTCCAGGTTAGATCCATGGTTGTCACTTCTGAAATTGTGAAAGTCACTGATGAAGATTTAATCGACGAAAATGCCCTTGTAGCATCTGAAAATGTGTTGGGAAACGGATTAATTGACGATATCCAGGATGTGGTCTATGTCATCCCCGATAAATTTGAACTTGAAAACACCCGGCAGATTGCTGATGAACTTGGAAAGATTAACGATTCTCTGATCAATATGGGTAAATCGTATTTATTAATCGTTTTTGGCCGGCTGGGAAGCTCCGATCCCTGGTTAGGCATCCCTGCCAACTGGGGGCAGATATCTGGAGCCAGGGTGATTGTTGAGACTTTTCAAGAAGGATTCAAGGTTGAAATGAGTCAGGGGTCCCACTTTTTTCATAATATGACCAGCCTTGGTGTCAGCTATATCTCTGTCCCCGCATCTGGAAAACATCAGCTGGACTGGGATTGGCTGGATCTTCAGGAGGAAATTCAAACCACTCAATATGTGCGTCATGTGCGGCTTCCTGCCCCTTTATACGTTAAAATTGATGGTAGAAGCGGACATGGAATAATTTTAAAATCGCGAGTAGAAAATGACTAAAAACCTAAAAAAACCTGTCAACCGATTAGTTGAAGAACTCAGGGAAAGAGCAAAAGAGCTTAATTGCTTATATGAAGTTCAGGAAACCCTGGGTATACCGGGTATCAAAACCGAGGATGCCCTCAATAGAATCATCGCTGTGCTTCCTCCTGGTTGGCAGTACCCTGAAATCTGCCAATCAGAAATCACTTTTGGGGATATTGTTTTTCGGTCATCAGATTTTGTAAAAACACCCTGGGGACAGCACTCGGACGTTATTGTACAGGATCAAGTAGCTGGAACAATCAGTGTGTACTACACAGAAGAAAAACCTGAGTTGGATGAAGGGCCATTTCTCAGAGAAGAGCGCAGATTGATTAACACCATCGCTGATCAAGTGGGAAACTTTCTTTTACACCAACGCCTGCAGGATGTGTTTGAAAGAAAAAGCAAACCAGATATAGAAACCAGAGCTGGTTGGTGGGTGATCCTGAGTCTTCTTGAAAAGACTGATCCCGGTTTACTCATAACCATAGCTAGAAAAATGGTCCACCATCTCTTCGGGAGAGGGGTAAAAGAAGCCGCAGAACTGCTGGAATTATTCAGTTCTACTTACCGGGAAGACAGAGAACTGCTCGAAGCGAATTTTCCCTATCAATTCAAATCAGATGAGGATGCCCTTGACGCCATCGATGAAGTATTTAAACTCGCCGGGAAGTACCTGGATGAAGACGATATATTAACCAGCATCCAGCAGTGGATCCGGGAAGATCAATCCGGTTTCTTGATAAATACACTCGTCCAGCCGGGTTGTTCGATACCTGAAATAATTAACGCTCTTGACCGCTACCAACATCTATCCACACAGGGTTTAGAGTTGTCTGCTGCCAGAGAGCAGAGCGTTCGAGTTTCTCTCATCCGCCGCTTGCTGAGTGGTCAAAAAAATTTCATTGATACCGCAAAACGCCACCTGAATATTGAGGATTTCAACAAGTTATCGTCACATATTATTTTTCAACCTGGGAGCTACGGAAAATTAGGCGGGAAAAGCGCTGGAATCTTCCTGGCAATGGAGATAATCAAAAAAGCTGTTCTCAATCATGATTTACTGCAGCAGGTAAAAGTGCCCAAAACCTGGTACATCATATCTGACGCTATATTTTCATATATCGAGCAGAATAGCCTTGAGGAAATTATCGAACATAAGTACTTGGATATCGGGGAAATCCGCCAGGAATACCCTTACATAATCCACATCTTTAAAACTTCACCACTCCCACCTGAAATTGTCAAAGGGTTATCCATGGCTCTGGATGATTTCGGGGATGTACCGCTCATTATTCGCAGTTCGAGTTTGTTAGAAGACCAGGTTGGGATGTCCTTTGCCGGCAAGTACAAGAGTCTGTTTGTTGCCAATAAGGGAACCAAAGAAGAGCGGTTAAAAAGCCTTATGGATGCAATTACTGAAGTTTATGCATCCATGTACGGTCCGGACCCTATTGAATACAGGTATGAACACAAATTAATCGACCATCACGAAGAAATGGGAATCCTGATCCAGGAGGTAGTTGGGAGAAAAATTGGCCCCTACTATTTCCCCGCATATGCCGGAGTCGCTTTCAGTCAAAATGAGTTCCGGTGGTCCAGCCGAATCAATAAGGAGGATGGGTTGGTCCGGATTGTACCCGGTTTAGGAACCCGCGCGGTAGATCGGTTGAGTGATGATTATCCAATCCTGGCTGCCCCAGGCCAACCCGGATTGCGTGTAAATACCTCATTGGATGAAATTGTCCGGTATTCCCCCAAGAAGATCGATGTAATCAATTTAGAAAAAAGTACTTTTGAGACAGTTGAAATACAAGAATTAATTAAAGAATATGGGGACGAGTACCCAAACATTAAGCAGTTAGTTTCCGTAATCACTCAAGACCATGCCCAAATCCCCACAGGGCTGGGACCTGATTTTGAAAAAGACAAATTGATATTTACATTTGATGGATTGTTTTCGAACTCCCCTTTTCTAAATCTACTACAGGGAGTGTTAAATGAACTACAGAATAAACTGAACCATCCCATAGATATTGAATTCGCCTGTGATGGGGACGATTTTTACCTGCTGCAATGCCGTTCCCAGAGTTACGGTGTAGAAAATATTCCAGCGGATATCCCGATTGGTATCCCTGGAGAACGGGTAATATTCACTGCCGACCGCTACATATCCAATGGAACGATCCCCAATATCACCCATATCGTATATGTCGATCCGGAACAATACAGACAACTTCCAACGCGGCAGGATATGTTAGAAGTAGGCCGTGCGGTTAGCAGGTTAAACAAAATCCTGACAAAAAGGAAATTCATCTTGATGGGACCTGGACGATGGGGGAGCCGGGGTGATATCAAGCTTGGCGTCAGTGTTACCTATTCCGATATCAACAATACAGCAGCTTTAATAGAAGTAGCCCAAAAACGGGGTGATTATACCCCTGATCTCTCATTCGGTACCCATTTTTTCCAGGACTTGGTCGAATCCTCAATTCGTTATATCCCCATATATCCTGATGATCATGGCATCATCTTTAATTCTGTTTACTTATTGGAATCAAAAAACACAATCAAGGATATACTGCCAGACTTTGCCCATCTGGAGAAAATTATCAGGGTGATTGATGTGAAAAATACTTCGAGTGGACAGGTACTGCAAGTTCTTATGAACGCTGAGAAAAACAAGGCAATCGCCATACTTACAGAGGAAGATGAATTAAGTGAAATCCAAAGTGAACTAATATCCATCTCGCAAACGGATTCTCAGGAGAATCATTGGCGCTGGCGTTTAAAAAGCGCAGAAACAATTGCATCATTGATCGATCCGGACAGATTTGGCGTTCAGGGTTTTTACGTATTCGGAAGTACAAAAAACGCTACCGCCGGGCCAAAAAGTGACATTGATTTATTAATCCACTTTGATGGGAACGATGCCCAAGAAAAAGAATTGCGGGTTTGGTTGGAAGGATGGAGCCTGAGTCTCAGCCAAATTAACCAATTAAGAACGGGTTATAAGTCTAACGGTTTGTTGGATATAGTCATCATCACAGATGAAGAAATTAAAAACCGCAGCAGTTATGCAGTGAAAATTGGAGCAATATCAGATGCTGCAATGCCGCTGTCTGTTGGTTCAGCTTTGAATAAATAAGGTCTTCAAGAAGGGGGAAATCGGGTGAATAATACCGGGGTTCAGTACAATTCGCGCACAGCATCCCGGGGTTTATCCGGGTCAAACCGGACCAATGCCAACTCGGGTCCATCGTGAGCAGCTGAATAGATAAAAGTTTTACCGAGCTGCTCTTTCCAGGAGCCAGTTATCCTGGCTGACTCATGAACATGTCCGTGCAGGGTAAGAAGAGGCTGATGATCCATTATCAAGTCTTTTACAGCAATACTGCCCACATGCAGGTCAACGGGTACATGGTCAATCATTTTGCCATCCAATCCAGCTCGATCCAATTTTGTTTGGTATGGGGGAGTGTGAAAGAGAAATATCGAATTTGATAAATCACTCTCCCCGATAATATCATCTAAATCTTGTTTAATTGTCGCGTACTGAATAACTTGTTTTGCTTGTTCAGTTGAATGCCATCCCTCATCAGGGGGAATGCAGCCCGGATCAACATATCTTGACACATCATACCGTTCCCAATCCTTAATCAAGAAAGGTGTTGGGGGAACATATGCATACCCGAAAACAGTGTAGGAACCAAATTGAGCTGATTGATTATGGATGTACTCCCAAACTTGCTCTTTCATCATGCAAGAAATTACATCTTTTTCATTGCTCCGGCTGTCATCGTTGCCAAGAATCAGGAAAACACGCGGATAATCATCCCCTAGTCTGATTTTTAATTTCTTAAACTCCGGTGATAAATAATCCTGGATGAAATTACCTCCCCTCATATTTCCGAAAGACGGCAGCAGGTCTCCACCAAGAAAAACAGCCGCTGGTTTCTCTTCCAGGATCTTCGAAAAAAGGACTTGATAACGATTTAGATGACCATGAAGGTCTGACACAAAAAAACAAAGGGACATATTCAATATCGCTTCAAGCTTATTTATCCCTGTCGATTAATTAACTTTCGAGAAAAAAGAACTTCTCTACGATTCCTTCAGGAGACTGAGAAAAAATATTTTTCAGGCAGATTGTGTATTCCGATAAGAAAGATGATATTTAATCCGTACGAGGGGATCTCCGCTCAATATAGAATCAAATAATTGCTAATCTCTATTTCTAAAATTCGGGGAGTTCATTCATTAATCCCCCTCCTCCCTTCCAATAAGTTCAGGGTGAGCTTTCTCCATCTCTTCCCGGCTTGAGTAACCGGAGTAATAATATTTTGTTCGACCTATATAATAGTAAACTTTGTAGATACCATTTTCTAAGTCATACCCTGCCATTTTTTGAGTCATAAACCCTCTGCTTGTGATTTCAGCCGGGATAAATCTTCTTGAGAAAGAAAATTTAACTCATGCTCAACCAGCTTCTCTATCTCCTTCTTGGGTTCGGAGCAAACCGCCCGAAGTTGCACACCCTCGGGAGAAGGTAAGAACATACTAGAGAGCTCCCCGAAACTTTTTTAGATTCACAAATAAAGCACCAGTTTGGCAATAATCCTCTTCTCCTGTTTCACCACTATGAGGATAAATGACAACTACTCTTTAATCAAGCAACATATATCCTATTATAACTATGGTAAGCAGTATTTAGCAATACAAGGGTTACAAATCAGAAAGGGGAATACTCTCAATATTGCAAATTATTGACTTAATTCAAATCCACAATCAAGAAGGATTCCATCCTATCAACTGGACTAGCTTTCCGGTGGGCAGTTTCACAATCTGTTTTTACGATAGCTAGATATCTTCTCTCCATCTCCCATGATGAATTACCCAAGATACATTAAAGCATAAGAATATCCCCCTCATTCCTTAGGAATTCAATCACGTGACTTCTTCTGAAATCATGAATTCCCAGAGTATTCAATTGTTCGTTTTAACAAACCGCGACTTCTCCTATCTGCAAGAAATCCATCTAGCGCTCCATCCAAGGTTCCATCCATTAATATGAAAATCCGTTGCTCAGTTTCTTTCCCAAACATAACAAAAAGCCTTCTTTTACCCCACATTCAGGGAAAAGAAAGCTTTAGAACTAATCCTGGTACTTATGGCGCCCTCGGCAGGATTCGAACCTGCAGCCGTCGGATTAGAAGTCCGGTGCTCTTAAGAGTAAAGAAAAAAAGGTAAAAACTCTTAGAGCCCGTTCTAAAGCCATCCTGCCCTTGAATGTAGAGAATGACGAAATAGAATTAATAAAATCCTATGGTTATTACAACAAGTTTTATATATTCAAAGGCTCAAAAACTGCTCATATTATTAATAATGTTGCTAGCATTGAAATATTAAATTGATTTATTTTTTCCATTCTTCTGGAACATTTGATACAGATTCCTGACCGCTTGGTTTGTGAATCGGTTTGTTCATTGGACGATATCCCAATTCTCCAATCCACGCTTTTTTTACTCGATTCCTTGCGGTTAATAAATAATCATCAAAAATATCAGAACCTGCAGCCCTTCGCTTATTTAAGACAGCTGATACTGCAGTTGTACCAACTCCTAAATATGGGTCAAATACCAAATCATTCTCATTAGTTAATCCTAAAACCAAGCGATTTATCATACCTATGGGATACTGACATGGATGGTTTGTTTTCTCAATGTGATTTGATTTAACATTCGGTATATTCCAAACATCGCTTGGATTCTTTCCTCTAGGATTTCCTGAAGGTTTACCTTTATTCTCTCCTCTATAACTCCTTTTGCCTGGGTATTTCTGTGGAACTCTAATAGGGTCCAAGTTAAACGTATAGTTATCCGATTTTACAAACCACAATATTGTCTCGTGTCTTCCTGAAAAGCGAACAGATTCGTGCAACCCATGACCAAAATGCCAAACGATACGATTTTTGAGAATCAAACCCAAATTTTTAAAGACTGGGTATAGGATTATGTCAAGTGGGTATGCCTCTTTATTTCTTACTTTTCCATCAATAAAATGACCAACTTGCCAACAAATACTTCCTGAATCAGATAATATATCCATACATGCAGTGATAGTCTGTTTTTGAGTTTCAATATATTCATCAAGCGAGGTTCTTGTTTCGTATTCCTTTCCTATGTTATATGGAGGTGATGTCACAATAAGTTCTGCTTTATCTCCCGTTAGGGATATTTGGTTGATCAACTTTAACCTATCACCATGGTATAGGGTATCATTTGATTTAGAAGAATAATTCTTAGTAATTTTGATATTATTTTTACCCTTCATACGGATTGATTCTCCTATTATTTCTTAGCTATATAATAGTTTATCATATTTCGATTGTTCCGTATACGGAACAAGTTAAACAGGAATCAAAAGTAAAATCCATACCATGAAGAACATAGTAGGTCCCAAAGTTAAGGAAGCTAGGCTTAAACACAGCCCAATGCTCACTCAAGAAAAATTAGCTGCAAAACTACAGTTGCTTGGTTGGAATATACAACGATCAGGAGTGGGGAAAATTGAAGTAGGAATTAGGGAAGTCACCGATATTGAGTTATTAATGTTATCAGAGGCTTTGACAGTATCAATTCCTTGGTTACTCTATCAAAAGGAGAACAAAAAGTGAATTTTGATACTTATAGTTATAGATTTGCTGAAGAGATAATTCAACACTCAAATTTTATCCATGCTTGGAATGAAATTACATCAGTTATTCAAGAATTACCGTTATTCATCTATCCTGGTAAATCTGCTAGCAATCCCAACTTGGATGTTTCACAGCAAATGTTAAATACTTTCTTTGACAGAAAATTTGCTGTTGAACATGGGTGGGAATATCACCCTCCTGCGACAGACATTGAGGATTCCAATTTGGCAGCTGATTTTTACAAGGAATTTGGGGAACTAAAAATTCAATCAGAGGTTCAATTTGGCAATATAGGAAGATGGTATAGTGATGTATTCAAATTTCAGGCGGCGTATTCAACTGAAAGGATAAATTTTGCTCTCTCAATTGTTCCCAAACATGAATTAGCGGTAAGAATAGATTCGAATCTTGTCAATTTTGAAAGAACTGTCAGGGAGCTGCCTGCAGCGAAATTATCAATAACCTTGCCAATTTTATTGATTGGACTGTACCCAGACGATGATACAGAAATTATAAATTTAACTCAATGTGATTTTGATACACGGGGACAAATTACAGCAAATACAACAGTGGCAAAAACCAATAGGTATAGGATTGTCAATAGTATATTAGCTGGCACACCATTGGGTGAGATAAACGAGGAAAGCCCAACTGGATATATAGCTTAACGAAAACGTTCATTTACCTATGCTATTTTTCCTTTGGCAGAGATTCTAATTTCCTTAAACTACCTCAGATAAAATTAAGCTGTCCTGGTCCCTAGGAGTTGCATATCCTGGAGGTCAGTTAGCTTCATCATGGCAGGTATCTTCCTTTCCTTTTCCACTAGATCACAAACGCAATTATGCGGGTTCCTTTTTCCTCTATATTGGATAGAGTTTTCGGAAATCGTGCATTGATAAAACGAAAAAGCTAATGCCCTTTCTATATAATGGAATTATATCAGGAGCCTGAATCACCGTCAATAAAAAATACATTTCTGAAGTTTTATATAAATGATAAGTTAGTAGGATTCATCATTGATACAGATACAACAACTAAATATAGCCATACTAGATATAAGAGTGTAACCGTCAGGTTTCGGTGCCAATTAAAAGTATAATAATAGTCTGTAGCTTGAGATAAGAGTAGTTATCAGAACTAAGCGCTTCGCGCAGGGGGAATTCCAGGCGAAGTTTCGCTCCCTAACCCA
>CAZHHT010000035.1:0-27416 GCA_964532455.1 uncultured Anaerolineales bacterium | reverse complement strand
TTTGATAAAGATTCTACACCTTTCCCAATATTCTCTGTGGTAATTGGATTCATCACAGATGATTAATGTTTTAATTTTGGCACGTCACCCATTCTGTGGGTGATTGCTTCGGAATCTTGAATCATCTCATCAAAATATGCAATTTCTAGAAAATTGCATATATCCCTGGTTAATTCTTCTGGGTTTTCCACCAAGTTTTCGTATCGAACTTCAATATATTGTGCAGGATGAATAGAACCAAAGGTTTGTGCCATTTGCACAGCGTTCTCCCATTGTTTCGCTGAATGTGCAAGGTCGGTCCTTAATCCGGTTTCAAGTATGAATGGACGACATCAGCTCCGTGTCTAATGAGATGAACGTATTTTGCATTTGGGAATACGCTATGGATTTTATCCAGATGATAGGTGTTTTTTGGGTAATATTAATCCCTCAGAAAAAGAAATGTTAATTCGGGATACTGAAGAGTTCCTAGAAGCAGTCGAAGAGAATCTGACTAGAAGATATTTACCCTTTGACAAGAGGACCTTACAAGAATGGATGAACTTTGTAAGTTAATGGTAAAAAAACCTAACAGAATTGTTAGGTTACAATGTCATTCACGCCTTGTTTATCAAATCAGACGGGAAATAATTAACAGCACTACAGCACTCAATACCAGAAAGGGACCATAAGGCAGCGCTTGATATGCCTGATATTTTTTTCTCAGAACCTGCAATGCCAGGAAAACTCCGCTGACAACTCCCCCTATGAGGATTGCCAAAATGATCCCCGCAATTATGCCGGGCCAACCAAGCAGTAAACCTATCACCCCGGCTAGATTAACGTCTCCAAAACCCAAGGCAATTTCTTCTATCTCCTCCCCCCTGGATTTAGATAAAACTCGTACAAATAATTCCCCTAGAAAATAGAAGATCAGCATTAAACCAAAACCTGCGCCGCCCCCAAAAATTGTGTTAATTAATCCGTGGTTCACGCTGCCATATATCAATCCTAATACAGCGCCAGTTATACTGACTGGATGTAGTATTAAACGGTGTTCCAGGTCAATCACGATCACTACGCTAAAATAAACCAGCCATAGTATGGCGCCGTAATTACCCAAACTCTCCAAAGGGAATTGCGCCAATAACCCGGTGAATACCACTCCCAAAATCAAGATTATCTTATGCCTCAGGGATGGTCTAGTTCCACAGTGCCTGCAGGAATCCAGTAGAACATAAAATTTCCAGGAAAGGTGTTCTCCACAACGATTGCACTTTGGCGCAGTTATTTTTCGCTCGCTTGGCAGAACATCTGACAGGTAATTTACCAGATTAGCTCCAATCCATCCCAGAATCAGGTTAGTCAGAAAAGTTATCATGCTCGTATTATAATTTATTGAGTAAGAAATATCACAATTTGGAAATCTCTATGAAACCACCACTCATCGCTCTCCTGTCAGACTTTGGTACTTCAGACCCCTATGTGGGCATCATGAAAGGGATCATTGACGGGATCTCTCCAGGAACAAGGCTCGTTGATCTCACCCATCACATCCCGGCGGGAGATGTTCAGCGGGGTGCGTTCGCACTCTGGCAGTCTTCCCTGGATTTTCCCTTAGGAACAATATTTTTAGCAGTGGTTGATCCTGGAGTAGGAACTGACAGGAAGGCAATCTGCCTGGATTGTGATGGACAGCGGTTTATCGGTCCTGACAACGGGCTATTTAGTTACCTTCTTTACGGGAGGGAGTATCATGCCTGGGAATTATCTAACCCTGCCTACCAATTATCCACTCCGGGCACCACTTTTCATGGAAGAGATATATTTGCGCCCGCAGCAGCTTATGCAGCGAATGGTATATCGGGAGATAAACTCGGAAAAGCTGTAAAATCCATACATCGTTTACCCAAACCCAGGCTGGAACTAAAAGAAAATTCTCTCTCAGGTGAAGTACTCTCCACAGACAGGTTTGGAAACCTGTTCACGTCCTTGGGCCGTTTTCAGTCAAATGATTCCTGGGATTTGATTCTTGGTTCCTGGATAGATCAAACCAAATGTAAAATCAAGGATCGAACTAATGTTGAGATCCTTGTGAAGGATAAAACTTTACCGCTGGTAAAAACATTTGCTGCGATTCTAGAAGGGACCTGCGCTGGTCTCATTGGCAGCACAGGATTACTGGAAATCGTCTGCAACCGGGGATCCGCAGAAAACCTCCTGAGTCAAAAGAGAGGGGATGAAATACTCCTCCGGTGGTGAAAATCCACAGAAATGGGTGCGCTCAGTACGAGTTATGGTACAACTAAGGTCGATTGCTGATTATCCAGTTTAATAAATATTTGGATGGATGCAAAAAGGAAAGCTCATGGATAAATTTATCATTCAAGGTGGAATACCACTTAATGGTCAAGTCACCCCCTCGGGAAACAAAAATGCCGCTCTACCCTTGCTGGCAGCCTGCATTCTCACTGATAAACCCGTTGTGCTCCACAACGTTCCAGAAATCAATGACGTAAAGACAATGCGGGATTTATTAATTAGCATTGGCGTAAAAGTGACCCACCTGGGGAATCATTCCTGGGAATTGCATGCAAAGGACATCGAATACACCAACCTCGACCCAGAGCTTTGTAGAAAAATTCGGGCTTCCATCTTACTTGCTGGTCCAGTAACAGCCAGAACCGGGAAGTTAAAATTACCTCCTCCCGGCGGTGATGTCATTGGGCGCCGCCGTCTCGACACTCACGTCCTGGCTCTGAAAGCGCTGGGTGTAAAAACCGTCTATGATAAGGAACAAAAATTGTTCCGGTTTACAGCTACGAAAATGGAAGGCGCGGACATTCTTCTGGACGAAGCGAGCGTTACCGCAACCGAAAACGCAGTGATGGCTGCTGTAACCGCGGAAGGCGAAACCATCATTCGCAATGCCGCCTCAGAACCACATGTTCAGGATTTATGCCTGCTTCTTAACTTGCTGGGGGCAAAAATCAGCCAGATTAGTTCCAACACACTGCACATCGAAGGTGTAAAAAAATTAAGAGGAGGAGAGTTTACTGTTGGTCCGGATTACATGGAGGTCATTAGTTATATTGGCGCGGCCGTTGTAACAGGCGGCGAGGTCACGGTCCGCAACGCCGGCCCGGAATACCTATCTATGATCAAACAAGTTTTCCAGAGACTTGGCGTTGAATGGGAAGTTCAAGGAGAGGACATCTTTGTTTCTTCCAATCAATCCCTAGTGATCAAACCTGATTTCAGAGGAGCGATCCCTGAAATCAATGTCATGCCCTGGCCAGCATTCCCCTCAGATCTGATGAGTGTAGCTATCGTGGTGGCCACTCAATCCAGAGGAAATATCCTCTTCCATGACTGGATGTATGAAGGTCGTATGTACTTTACAGACAAACTAACCAGCATGGGAGCACAAATCGTTCTCTGCGATCCGCACCGCTGCATCGTGAACGGTCCTTCGGAATTGTTCTCAGGCAATGTTGACAGCCCCGATATCAGGGCAGGATTAGCATTAGTCCTGGCAGCCCTAACCGCAAGTGGAGAATCAGTCATCCGCAATGTCGGCCAAATTGACCGCGGTTACGAACGTATAGATGAAAAGCTCCGCTCATTGGGAGCTAACATCACAAGGGAAAGCTAGCCCATGCCGCTTTACGATGAGATATTGGAGCAACCTAATGTTCTTGCGGGATTGCTCGATTCCCAACAGAAAAACATCAAAGGAATTGTAAAGTCCGTTGGTAAACCAAAGGGTATATTCATCGCTGCCCGGGGAACTTCTGACAACGCTGCCAGATATGCAAAATACGTTTGGGGCTCTTATAATCGAATCCCCGTTGCCTTAGCTGCTCCATCATTATTCAGTATTTACAACAAACCGCCCGACTTGTCAGGTATGCTGGTTATAGGAATCAGCCAGTCAGGGGAATCCCCAGACTTGTTGGCAGTTGTGGAAGAAGCCAATCACCAGGGTTGTGCAACACTGGCTATTACCAATGCAATAGACTCTCCATTGGCAAATCAGTCTGCTTATTTGATAGACATTCAGGCTGGATCAGAGCTTTCAGTAGCTGCAACGAAATCCTACTCTGCCCAATTGGGGGCAATAGCAATGCTTTCCGCGGCCTGGAACAATCACGAAGATCAATGGAAAGAGATTAGGGGGATTCCGGAGCTGATGAGTCAAGCCCTTGAGGTTGAATCACAAATAAAGGATTTTGCTCCCCGATACAGGTATATGGATCAATGTGTCGTGCTTGGCAGAGGGTATAACTATGCTACAGCTTATGAATGGTCTCTGAAATTAAAAGAACTCACTTATGTTGTTGCCCAACCCTATTCATCAGCTGATTTCCTGCATGGACCTATCGCTTTGGTCTCGAATGGTTTCCCGGTTTTTGCCATCGCCCCCCAGGGCGAGGTATTTGCTGATATGGCTAATCTGCTCAAGCGATTAAAACAAGATCACCAGGCTGATTTGTTCTTGATTTCCGACAATCAGGCAGTCCTTGAACTAGCGGATTGCCCTCTACCATTACCCGGAGGAATTCCTGAATGGCTGACCCCTATTATTGGAATCCTTCCAGCTCAATTGTTCAGCTACCACCTGACGCTTGTCAAACGTATAGATCCGGATGCCCCGCGCGGATTAACAAAAATTACCAGGACCAATTAATCACACAAATGTACCTACAAATCTCTTCAGATTACCCCAGGTAAGGTTACCCAACCCATGCAGAATCTCAGCGACCAAATCTATACAATCCAGAGCTCGCCCACCCTCTCTCTGAATGAGAAAGCCCGCCTGCTGCGCGAAAAAGGCGCCGATATAATCAACTTGGGAATCGGTGAACCTCTGAACGATTTTCCGGAAAGCGCGCTATTATTTGCGCGGGAAAAATTAGAGACCCGCCAGTTAAAGTATGGTCCCATTGGAGGTCAAAAATCGCTAAAAATTGCCATTCAGGACTATACAAAAAAGCATTACGGGCGAACCCCAACCCTGAGCAATATTACAGTTACCGTTGGCGCCAAACAAGCACTATATAATTTGCTGTATATCCTGCTCAATCCCGGAGAGGAAGTTATTCTCTTCACTCCCTACTGGGTCAGTTATCCAGAAATGGTTAAACTCGCTCGCGGTAAACCAGTACTTATCCCAACCAATGAACATTTTATACCCGAGATTGATGTTATCCTGACTGCAGTGACAGCAAATACCAAGGCGATCATTCTCAACACTCCCAATAACCCCACAGGCGCAGTTTATCCCCCGGAGTTAATCGCTGCCCTGGTGGATTATTGTGAATCAAAAAAAATATTCCTGATTATGGATGATATTTATCACCAGCTGATATTTGATCCCGCTCAATGGGTACCGGGTTATGTATTTACCTCTAAACCCATCAACAAATCTCATTTGATCATAATCAACGGAATATCCAAAACCTATGGTATGACCGGATTTCGGATAGGATGGGCGATTGCATCTGAATCAGTTATCGAGGCCATGGAAAAAGTACAGGGCCATACTACTTCTGGAGCTTCTGTTCTACTACAGGAAGCAGCCCTAGGGGCATTGAGGGATGGTGAGCAAACCATCTTAGACCTTAAGACATTCATCAAGACCAATAAGGATATTATGACAGGGGAATTAAAAAAGATTAAAGGTATAAACTTAGTAGATCCGGGCGGTACCTTTTATTGTTTCCCGGATTTCAGGTCATTCCATTCAGATTCGCGGCAGCTGGCTGCCCTTCTACTGGAAAAAGCATATGTCGCCACTGTGCCGGGGATTGCTTTTGGCCAGGAAGGTTTTCTGCGATTGAGTTATACCTGTTCAAAAGAACAAACAACAGAGAGCGCCGCGAGAATCCGCTGGGCCATTGATCCAGATGCTCCCCGGGAAATCATGATTGGGGAGGAAGCTTGTATATGCGATTGGGAGAGAAAAAGAGAAGTATGAACAAAAATAAAAAAACACCATTTGAAGACCAGGCTGAAGATCATAAGAGTGATTTTGGGCTTGAATATCTCGACTTATTCGGATATAGAAAATCTTATTGGAATTTAACGACCGATGGTTATTACCAGGAAGCGCTTTACCGGGGAGAAGGGATTCAAACCCCTCAGGGAGCGCTCATTGTCCGTTCAGGCGAACAGACTGCCCGGTCTGCAAATGATAAATTTATTGTTAAGGAAGATAGTTCAGCAGGTGATATCTCCTGGGGGGAATACAATATTCCATTTAGTGAGGTTGATTTCGACCACATTTTTAACAAGATGCGGCAGTTCCTGATTGGGAGAGATATCTTCGTCCAGGACGGTATAGCTGGAGCAAGTCCTCAACACCAGATTCCGGTCAGGGTTATTTCCACCTGGGCTTGGTTAGGATTATTTACAAAGAACATGTTTATCTCACCGGATAAACCCCAAGAGTGGAAAACCCATCAACCAGAATTTACTGTCATTTCCTTACCAGATTTTTATGGAGATCCTGCTGAGGATCATCTGAACAGCCCTACCCTAATCCTGTTAAACTTCAAAAAGCGGCTGGTTCTAATTGGCAATTCCGGGTACGGTGGCGAAGTAAAAAAATCCATTTTCACCGCATTAAATTACTATCTGCCCAAGAAAAAAGTACTTACTATGCACTGCTCGGCAAATGTTGGTCCCCGCGGTGACTCTGCGTTATTTTTCGGACTATCAGGAACAGGAAAAACCACTCTTTCAGCTGATCCAGAGAGAAAGCTTATAGGAGATGATGAACACGGTTGGGACGAAGAGGGTATTTTTAACTTTGAGGATGGATCTTATGCCAAAGTTATTAATCTGTCCCAGGAAGCTGAACCGGATATCTATGCCTGCACCCAAACCTACGGCACAATCCTTGAAAATGTAATCATGAATCCAGACACTGGAGACCTGGATCTAGATGACGATTCGATCACTAAAAATACCCGGGCATCCTATCCGCTCAAATACATACCTTATTCCTTGCCATCTAAACGGGGGAACCATCCCGAGAATATAATTTTTCTTACCTTTGACGCCAATGGAGTCATGCCTCCGATCGCCAGGTTGTCTCACAACCAGGCTCTGTACCATTTTATATCCGGATATACCTCCAAAGTGGGTGGAACAGAAGCGGGTGTGGGCGAAGCGCCTGAACTCACTTTCAGTGCCTGTTTCGGCGCGCCGTTTATGGTGTTCCACCCGGCTTACTATGCAGATTTGCTGAAAAAGAACCTGGTGAAATACGATGTAAAAACCTGGTTAATTAATACCGGATTGATTGGAGGTCCAGCTGGAATCGGAAAACGGATCAGCATTCACCATACCCGGGCCTTGTTATCAGCAGTGTTGAATGGTGACCTGGACCAGGTGTCCTATCATGTTGATCCCTGGTTCGGATTTAGGATTCCCCAAAGCTGTCCTAATGTTCCTGATGAGATCCTAAACCCATCTGTCATATGGCCTGATAAAAAAGCCTACGATAAAAGTATCAACCAACTCGTTGAGCAGTTCAATACCAATATTCAAAAATACAAAGACTCAACTCCGGAAGAGGTGCTGCTAGCCGGACCTACTCAACAGCCTGAGAAGAATCAAGAATAATAATCCAGAAACTAATTCTCCCGTTGAAAATCAGGGCATTGGCGGATCTAATTCGAGATAAAGCCTTTCACGAGATAAGGTTTATACTTGGCTAGATGTCTGATGGGCAATCGGCCCTGAATCAAAACCCCCTCATATCGATTTTCAACCTGGTCCACCTGTCCCTCTTCGTGGAAAAACGAGATTAACCCTCCCAAATTGTAGGGAATTTCAACCTGAACTGTTTCATAGGATTCATACAACTTGATTTTTATGGTTTGGAGCAGCTCCTTAATCCCATCCCCTTTTAGTGCAGAAATTGCTACCGCATTCGGAAACGAATCCAGAGCAAGCTGAGCTCCTTCTGGATCATCCAACCGATCAATTTTATTCAGCACCGGAATACTGGGGATATCTTGAGCCTCGATAATTTCCAAGGTATTGTGAACTGCTTCTGCCTGGAACATAGCATGTGGATGGGTCACATCAATAACGTGTAATAGTAAATCTGCTTCCGCGATTTCCTCAAGAGTTGCCCGGAAAGCTGCTACCAGGGTTGTGGGCAGTTTCTGGATAAACCCTACCGTGTCAGTAACTAGAATTTGCTGACCATCCGCTAATTCCACCCGCCTGGTAGTGGGATCGAGAGTGGCGAATAATTTGTTTGCCACGTACACATCTGCGTCAGAAATTTGATTTAACAAGGTGGACTTCCCGGCATTGGTATACCCAACCAGCGAGACAATCGGGATACTGGATTCTTTTCTCCGCGACCGATGACGCTGCCTATGCGCCCGCACTTTTTCAAGCTCTTCTTTTAAATGGCTTATCCGGCGTCGAATATCTCTTCTATCGACCTCCAATTGGGTTTCTCCAGGTCCCCTGAGCCCAACACCGGCAGTTCCTCCCGTTCGGCCGCCTCCTCCTCCAGCCTGTCTTACCAGGTGAGTCCAGGCTCTGGTCAACCGTGGAAGACGATATTCATACTGAGCCAGCTCAACCTGCAAAGAGCCTTCTCGTGTATTGGTATGTTGCGCAAAAATATCCAGGATCAAAGCTGTCCTATCAATAATACGGGTATCCTCCCGCATTAATTCCTCAAGCTCTCGTTGATGCCGGGGGGATAGTTCATCATCAAATAAAATCACATCTGCTAGCAGTTCATCCGCGATGGATTTCACCTCTTTCACCTTGCCGGTTCCAATGAATGTTTTCGGGTTGGGGTGACTCATTTTTTGGGTCACTTCACCAACTACTTCAAACCCTGCAGTGTCTGCCAATCGACGAAGCTCGGCTAGGGAATTTTCCAAGGACATGACCTTCTGGTCATTAAATATTTCCACGCCGACTAGCAAAGCTCGATCTACTTTTAACCCTTGTGGTTGTTTACTCTGATTCATAAAACTCTCTTTTTATTTTTATCCGTTTAAGAATTACTCTAAGGATAAAATCCAGGCCAATAAAGTATCACCTACAATTTGCAGGCTCTCAACGGATACCTTGTCTGCAGTATCATCAACTGTGTGCCAATAAGGATAATCCAGATCTATGATATCCACAGCGGGGATTCCCGCTTCGATAAACGGGGTGTGATCATCCAGCACTGAAAACTTATATTCTGACAAAAACACCTCATTGTATCCCAGAAATCTTGCCTGCTCCCAGATCTGCTCCATTAAATCAACATCAGAGTTATATTCCTTATAAAGTTTCAAATCAGCATCTCCGACCATATCCACAATAATCGCAGCTTCCGGCGGTATTTCCATTTGTTGAACAAAAGCACGGGAACCGAGAATCCAATCCCAATCCCCTATCCCTCCATTATCTTCTGCATCAAAAAACACTATCTGAACAGGAGTTGGTAAATCATCAGGTAGAATTCTTGCCATTTCAAGCAATACAGCTACACCAGATCCACCATCGTTAGCACCCGGCACTGGCAAACTTCTCTTCCCTGGATTCGGATCGCGATCAGCATAAATCCGGGTGTCATAATGAGCTCCAAGCAGGATGTATTTACCATCCTCGCCCCGGCTTGCAACCAGGTTAGTAATAGTCTTGGCTTTTATTTCATGAACCTGAAATTCTACTTTCCACTTATATTGTAATAATTCTTCATTCAGCCACTTTAGAATCTGGTCTTGTCCCGTTGTGCCAGGAATTCTTGGGCCGAGAGATACCTGGTACTTTACATCATTGTATGCCCTCTCGCCATCAAAAACAGTTATCGATTTTTCTTTCCGATTCAATTCGCTGCATCCAGCGGTAAAAATAAAGAAAATTAAGACAGTAATTAGGATTCGTATTGGTAAAGTTGGGTTATTTTCCATTATGGCTATACGCATTTTTCTTATATTTTAAATTTCTAATCCGCTCTAATACGACGTATCTTAATTCTACCACTCCAGCTTCCAGCTCTCCCCTGTTCTCTGATTTCTTCCTACTTCAGTATTCCGGTATAAATATTGCTACTAGTTTGGCATACATCTTGCAACATTTGAAATATAACGCTATACTTTAGAGGGAGGATCCTATGTTCCAAATTCAAAATCATGAGCTGCGGCCGCAAGTTACCGCTCATCTCGCCCAAACCATGTCCCTGCTGCAAATGCCAGCTACGGAAATCCGGCAGAAAATTCGGACCGAATTAGCGAATAATCCGGCTTTAGAAATCGTTGAAGATCGGCGCTGCCCCAGCTGCGGACGGATACTGCCAACCCCAGGGCCTTGCCCGGTTTGTAGTCAACCGTATGATAACCAATTGGATGAACCGATCGTCTTCATTTCATCTCCGGAAGATTTCCCCGGATCCTTTGCGAAAAATGGTGGCCAGAGATCACCAAACGAAGTTTCTTATGATAATCTTGCCCCCCAGGTTGAGGATTTACCATCCTATGTTCTCCGCCAAATCGCCCCGGAAATCCAGGAAGACGAGAGACTCATCGCGGCTCATATTCTCAATAACCTAGACGAAGATGGATTATTAACCGTTCCTCTGGAGGAAATCAGCCAGTATTACCATGTTCCGCTCTCCAGAGTGTACCGTGTAGCAGACATCATCAAACACGCCGATCCGGCAGGTGTGGGTGCCTCCTCGCCAACGGAAGCACTATTAATCCAATTGAGCTTATTAAAGGAAAATACCAATGTGCCTCGTCTAGCCGAAGAAGCGATTCAAAAAGGTATGAAGGATCTCAGCAAGCACAGCTACAGAAAACTGGCTAAAGAGCTGAATACCTCTTTTGAACATGCCCAGGAAATTGCTGAGTTTATACGGGCAAACCTCAACCCTTATCCAGGGCGGGCATTCTGGGGTGACTTCCGCCAGCCAAATAAACCTCAAACCCAGGCCTACCATCAACCGGACATCATCCTTAAGGAGGTTGAAAATTCACCCAGCCGGAGACTTATTGTGGAAATAATCAGTCCTTACCGGGGAACCCTGCGCATCAATCCTCTCTTCCGACAAGCGCAAAAACAAGCCCCAGATGAAAAAAGTGAGGCCTGGGCAAAAGACATAGAAAATGCCGGGCTGCTTATCAAATGCCTCCAGCAGCGCAATCACACTATGGAACAGCTGATGACCAAGCTTGTTACAGAACAACGCAGCTACATTCTCAGCGGCGATCCAGCGTCAATGCATCCTCAAACTCAAGCTGAAATGTCAGAGCACTTGGGAGTTCACGAATCTACCGTATCCAGGGCAGTTTCCGATAAATCTGTTCAACTCCCCAATAGAAAGATCATTCCCCTTAAACGTTTTTTTGACCGCAGTTTACCAGTCCGAACCACTCTCCTCCGGTTAGTCGAGAATGAGGATACTCCTCTAACTGATACTGAGCTGGTCGAGGAATTATCCTTGGCCGGGTATAATATTGCCCGGAGAACAGTCGCTAAATATCGGGCAATGGAGGGTATATTATCATCCCGCCTCCGCCAGAAAGTTTAAAGGTCTATGGTATCGTTGATTTCTAATCCTTCAAAATTTTCAGATGAGATAGAGTTAATCCCCGATGAGGTAAGCCACCTGCTGGATATCTCTCCGGATCCTTCTATCGTAGTATCCAATACAGATCTTGAAATACTGGCATCAAATGCCTCGATGGCGGAATTAACAGGCTATACACGAAAAGAATTATTATCTCTCCACCTTGACACACTGCTTCCAAAACTATTATCCATCACCCAGGATGCAGCTCTAAATCTTGAACTTCACAGTATCCAGGGGCGGGAACTTGATCTCATCACCCGCCGGAAACAAAAAATCACCACCCTGGTCCAGGCTAACACCTTAGGCAAATCCAAACGTTTCACTGTTTTCCGGCTGAATACGCTGAGAAAAACAAATAGGCACACTAATTCCACAACCCTGGAATCTACCCAACTGGATGGCATTCTGGCCTTGTCCCAGATCTTTTATCAAACCAACCTGGATCAGGCGCTGGAAATTATTATTCAGGTTGGCAAAAATATGCTCACTGCAGAATCATTGGGAATATACAAAATTGACTCAAATCATCCTCAGCTGAAAGCTGTAATCCTGGATAATCCATCTGGTTTTTTACCCTCAACTATCTCCACTGCAGATTTTTTCTCTCACTACAAGGATAGTCAATTTTCTCCTCCATATAAACCACCGCTCTCCCCCCTGATGGAACGCGCTGCCCAGATGGGCTCTTCATTTGTAATTTCATCACCGCTAGATGATGCGAATTCAATTAGCGGCCTGATAGTCGCCATGGGACCGAGTGATTCATTTCCTCTGGATAAACAAGCCTCTCTGGCAGCGATGAAATTGCTGGTAGCAGCAACGGAAGGGATCTTTAATAATTTCATCCACAAATCTAATCTAAGTGACAGTTTAACTGAGACAGCTCTTAAAAAAGCCATTGGGGATACAATCAACAAATATACACCTGAAGGGATCCTCTATCTGAATCCGGAGCTTCTAATTCAACAGGTAAACCCTTCAGCGGAGCAAATTTTAGGTTATGCTGAACAGGAAGTCATTAACCGCCATATTGATGATGTCATTATTGGCACAGACCGTTTAACTCCTGCACTCCAGGAGGCATTAGCCAACATACCCACTCATGACTTGGGACAACTTAAAATTCACCATCGGGATGGCAGCGAATTCCCGGCACTAATTAAAACATTTCCTGTGACAAGACCAGATTCCGAGGAAATTCAGGGCATTTTGATTTTTGTCCAGGATATCAGCAAGGAGGAAAATGTTCGTATTCAAACCCAGCAGCTTGAACGCCGGGCACTGGTAGGTCAAATGAACGCTATATTTGCTCACGAGATCCGAAATCCCATCAACAACATCTCCTCAGGAATTCAGCTGCTGGATAAAATTCTCCCGGAAAACTTTCAACAACGTGATGTTCTTAAAGGGATAAATGATGATTGTGATCGTCTCACTCACATTGTAGATACGGTGCTCACTTTTTCCAAATCCCAGAGTTATCACAAGAATCCAATAGACCTTCCGGGCCTTATCGGTCAGATTCTAAACCGGTGGGTGCCGCGGATGAAGAGAACATCAGTCACCCACGTCCTTAAAGTCGAACCCGATCTCCCTCATGTTCTTGGGGATGACCGGGCTCTTGGCCAGGTATTCAATAACCTGATCAGCAATGCTGTAAGAGCAATGGAAGAAACCGACGGCGGAGTTTTATCTATTAGAATAAAGTCAATCCAAAAAATCACTGGAGCAACAGGAATACAGGTTGATGTCCTCGATACCGGTCCGGGCATCCCTCTGGAAGTCCAGGATCATATATTTGAACCATTTTTTACTACAAAATCTGATGGAACAGGGCTCGGTTTATCCATCACCAAACAGATTATTACCATGCATGAAGGGACAATCACACTAATCCCCCTCCCGGAAGGTACCTCTTTTCAAATTATCCTTCCCGGAGCCAACGAGGAGGAACTCAGGGAATGACAGCAACCATCTTGCTTGTAGATGATGAAAAAAACGCCAGGAATAATATAGGCAGTTATTTGGAATCTGAGGGGTATGAAGTTCTACTAGCGGCAGATCTGAAAACCGCCCGGAAACATCTCACAGCCCAGGAAGCGGATATTGTCCTCTTGGATGTCCAGCTTCCGGACGGTTATGGCCCGGATTTATTAGCAGAGACATCCCAACTGGCGAATCGTCCACCGATAATTATGATCACCGCCCATGGAAAAATTGACATGGCTGTTGAAGCCATGAAAAACGGCGCCCATGATTTCATTCAAAAACCCATCAAATTCGAACGGCTTGAACAGTCCATTAAACGAGCTCAGGATATCGTGGAAATGAGGGAAGAATTAAATCATTTTCGTAAAACCCAGCGTGATTCGCTGGATTCGATTGTGATCAATTCCGATATCATGCGTAATGTTTTTGCCCAAGCTCAGCGGGCAGCAAAAAGTTCAACATCAATATTAATCACCGGAGAAACGGGCACAGGAAAAGAAGTCTTGGCCCTTGCGATCCACCGGATGGGTCCACGTAGTGATAAACCATTTATTGATATCAACTGTGCTGCAGTCCAGAATACGATGCTGGAATCTGAACTGTTCGGATATGAAGCCGGCGCGTTTACAGGGGCGCAAAAGAGGAAGCGCGGATTAATGGAAGTAGCCGACGAAGGAATATTATTCCTGGATGAAATATCTTCCATGTCCTCCGATATGCAGGCTAAAGTGCTCCGGGCGTTGGAAGAGCAGACTTTCCGGCGGGTCGGCAGCACAACCTCAATCCAGGTAGATGTCCAGATTTTGGCAGCATCCAATAGAGTACTGCCCGCATTGATTGAGACAGGAGCATTCCGGGAAGACTTATATTACCGGTTAAAAGTTATTAATCTGGAAATCCCTCCCTTAAGGGAGCATCTGGAAGATATCCCGGGGTTAGCGGGACATTTCATCAAAACGAATAATCCCAAAATGGGTTTAAATATAGAGAATATGACCCCGGCCGCGCTTGATTTGTTAAAAAAATACCAATGGCCTGGTAATATTCGGGAACTAAGAAACGTCATAGAAAGAGCAATGATCTTCTGTGATGAAGCAACCATTGACGTTCAGCATCTGCCTGCTGAACTAAAAACTAAATAAAAAATAATAACCGGTCGACAACCATATCCACGTGGACTTTTATGAGTAGACGTCTTTTATTTGCCATTCTATTTGGATTGTTTCTGGTTTTGATTCCTTCCACAGCCTTTGCTGAAGGAATCGAAGAAGGATCCATGCCCCTTTGCCCGCCAGACATCTTTTATTATTCCACCCAGGATTGTATGCCGCTAGGTCCCACAGCTTATCTTTTGGACATGGCGGAGATAGGGATAACATTCCCGGAAACTCCCCTACCGATCCAGAGCCTTGACTCCTCCTTGGCAGATTTGGAATATCGCTATGCTTATGTAGTTTCTGACCGGGCACCAATATTCCGCACACTCAATGACGTTATCAACAACAATAAGGGAAATATCGTCCGCCGGATTAAACCGGGTTTTAATTATGTTTCCATTTCTCAGACCTCATACAGCCAGGGGAAATACTATCACTTAACAGATGTGGGCTGGATGTCCGGATCAGATCTATTGATCACAGACACTTCCCTCTTTCAAGGCGTGGAATTTACAAAAACCCCGAAACATGACTTTGGCTGGATTCTATCTATGTTTTCAGCCGGCGGAAAAGCTGAAACCAAACGGACCCCTGGTTATGACGCTGATGATTATACCGGCCGATATCTGGAACACCAGCAATTGGTGCAAATCTATGACGTTCAAACGGTCGGGAAATGGGACTGGTATATGATTGGTCCAGATGAGTGGGTAATCCAGACCGCGGTCGCTAAAGTATCGCCTCGTTTAGGACCCCCAGAGGGGATGACCTGGAATCGTTGGATTGAAGTCAACCTGTATGAGCAAACCATTGCTGTATATGAGAACGATGAACTGGTATTTTCATCTCTGATTGCCAGCGGGGTGAGACCTTACTATACGTATCCTGGCATTTATACAATCGAGGAAAAAGAAGATCTAACCCTGATGCGTTGGTTGACTGATCCGGATGATGCCTACAATCTCGAGAATGTTCCCTGGACCATGTACTTTGATGAGAGCCGGGCTTTTCATGGTGCCTATTGGCGAGCAAATCTGGGATACCCGCAATCCCATGGGTGTGTGAATATGTCCGTCGGTGATTCTCACTGGTTATTTAATTGGGCCAATGTCGGGGATCGTGTATACGTTTACGATCCATCTGGAAAAACACCTCTTTCTGAATCAGATCGCTAGCTGAGAACAAAACCGGAACATCCTGATTTCATGAAAACGAACAAAAAAAGCGAAGAAAAATCCTCGCTTTTTTTATTTTCTGAATTTGATCGAAAATATTAGTAAAAAATTTCTTATGAAAAATAGTTGTTATTTCAAATATTATTAGGGAATATTATCAATAATATTACTGTAGGCATCAGCCAACCCAGTGCCAAATATTGATAAGATTACTATCAATGCCAACGCTACGAGAAGCAAAATCAGGGCATATTCAACTAATCCCTGACCAGATTCTGTGTACATCTCAAACCTCCTCTTTACGCTAAACGAATGACAAAACCCTTGAGGTAAGTCCCTTCCGGGAAGCTCAAGTTGGCTGAGTGGTCCGCACTTTGTCCCATATGTACCTGTATTCTAGCATTAACTTCTGCATCCTGGGCAGCACCTGACAAAATTCTAAGGAAGAAGTCCCGGCTGATTCCACCGGAACAAGAGAATGTGGCTAACATCCCTCCGGGGTTGAGTAATTTAAAGGCCAATAAATTGATATCTTTATAACCTCGTGCAGCTTTATCCGCGAAGGAAGCCGTTGGAGCAAACTTGGGAGGATCAAGAATGATGACATCAAATTTCCTTGCCTGGTCCCGTAATTTCCGCAGTACCTGAAAGACATCTCCCCGGAGAAGGTCTATCTTTTCCCCTCCCAGTTTGTTTTCTGCGGCATTCTTTTCAGCCAGGGTCAATGCCTCCCTGGATTCGTCCACCAGGGTAACTGATTCAGCCCCGTTTTTAAGGGCATGTACTGAAAACCCACCTGAATAACAAAAACAATCCAATACGGATTTTCCTTTGCACATCCTCCCCACTAGATCCCGATTTTCACGTTGATCAAGATAAAAGCCGGTTTTGTGACCATTTTGGACATCAATCCAAAAATCTAAGTCTTGTTCCCTAATTTTCAGCAGAGAATCCGGATCCGAGCCAAACAGCGTTCCCCTCTGCAGGGGCAGTCCTTCCAACTGCCTCACCTGAACATCGGATCGTTCATAAATTGTTGTAGCGCTGGTTAATTCTGTCAGAATTTCGACAATCTCATCCTTCCAATACTCGCTACCGGCACAGAGAAACTGCACAACAAGAGTTTCTGCATATTTATCGACAATCAATCCCGGGAGTCCATCCGATTCTGCATATACCAGCCGCTTCATCTGAGAGTTCAAACCAATCAAATCCCGATATTCCAAGCTGCGTTTAATCCTGGTGTGCAAAAAATCCCGGGAGATACGTTCTTCTGGATTCCAGCTCCAAATTCTCGCTCTGATTTGTGATGATGGGCTGTAGGATCCCCGGGCTAAAAAGGTCCCTTCTGTATCAAGAATCTGAATTGTTTCCCCCGATAGCGGATCTCCTTCCACCCGATCCACAGCCCCGGAAAAAATCCAGGGATGCCGGTGGAGAATAGGTTTTTCCCGACCCTTCTTTAAGATCAGCCGTTTATCTTCTGCCAGTTGAAATCCTTTGCCTAATTGTTGTGATCCCTGATCATTTCTCTAAACTCGTCCTCAGAGATAATATTAATTCCCAGTTCTTGCGCTTTATCACGCTTTGATCCTGGATCCTTTCCAACCAAAACGTAGTCTGTATTAGTGCTGACTGATCCAGTCACCTTGCCGCCTGCTGACTGGATTATCTCTTTGATTTCTCCCCTGGTGTAACCTTTTAATTTCCCAGTGAGGACGAAAACTAGATCATTTAACGGTAGGTCCTCAAGGGCTGCTTCGGTTTTTATCTCCACAGAAGGCCAAATTCCACTCTCTTTTATTTTCCGAAGAATTTGCTGATTAGTAGAAAGATTGAACCAATCAATAATTGCTTGAGCTATATTCGGCCCAATTCCCGGGATATTTTCCAGATCTTCTAGGGATGCTTTGTTGAGTGCATCCAAGTCCCTGTAATGATCGGCTAGTGTTCCAGAGACAACCTCTCCGACACCCCTGATCCCCAGCGCTGTGATTAATCTATCCAAGGGCTGATTTTTTGATTGTTCAATTGCTTCCAAAAGTTTATCTGCCTTCTTTTCAGCAAACCCTTCTAACTTCAATAGATCAGCCTTTTGCAGACTGTATAAATCCCCCACATGGGTTATCAGACCTTCATTGGCCAGCTGTTCAACAATCCTGATCCCCAAACCAACTATATCCATAGCTGTTCTGGAGACAAAGTGTTCAATATTCCTGATCAACTGCGCCTTACAGCTGGAATTGACACAATACCAGGCGACTTCTCCTTCAAGATGTTCAACCGGTTCATGGCATACTGGGCACTTTTCTGGAGGCAAGTAAACTCTTTCTGCTCCCGTCCGGAGATCCTTCACCGGCCCCATAACATACGGTATCACTTCTCCCGCCCGTTTCACCATCACCCGATCACCTTTCCGAATGTCCTTTTCTCTGATGAAATCAAAATTGTGAAGCGTGGCTTGTTTTACAGTCACACCTCCAATTTCCACCGACTCAAGAACTGCATAGGGTGTTAACACACCCGTTCTACCAACATTTACTCTTATATCCTCAAGTGTAGTATTTACGACCTGTGCAGGAAATTTAAAGGCAATTGCCCCCCGGGGTGCTTTTCCTACCACACCCAGGTTATCAGCTAAATTCAGATCATTGATCTTGATAACCACACCATCAATCTCATAATCCAGTTTCCGCCGGAGTACATCCCAGGCTTCCAGGGAACTGATCACAGTATCCAGATTAGGGCAAAAACCGAAATCCGGGGTTGGAAAACCCAGCTGCCCCAGGTAAGAAAGGGTTTCTTTTTGCGTTGTTGGCAAGGGATTGGAACTGGTTACAATTTGATACACAAGCAGTGACAGCGGGCGCTTTGCGGTTAATGAAGAATCTAGCTGGCGTAGTGATCCTGCCGCTGTATTTCGTGGATTTACATAGGTTCTTTCCCCTGCTTCTTCAAGGTATTTATTCAATTTCTCAAAGTCAGATATCCGGATAAACACCTCTCCTCTGACTACAATACTTTGCGGTGGCACCGGGCTCTCCGGGTCTGGCGGAATCCGAAGCGGCAGAGTTCGTATCGTTCTCAGATTCTCCGTGATTTCTTCACCGATTAAACTATTTCCCCTGGTGGCTCCCCTGGCAAACAAACCATTTTCATAATGCAGCACGACTGTTAGTCCATCCAGTTTCGGCTCCATTATAAATTCAGCCCCTGCTGCACGTTCATCCAGCCTGGATATCCTTTCCTGCCAGGCCCTCAACTCACCCGCAGAAAAGGCATTATCTAGACTCAAAATCGGCGCCGGATGTTCCAATCGAGCAAATGCATCAGAAGGTGGAGTGCCTGCCCGTTGTGAAGGAGAATCGGGGGTTTTTAATGCAGGATATTTTTCCTCTAGTTCCAGAAGCTCTCTGTAATATCTGTCATATTCGTGATCACTGATTACTGGATCATTAAGAATATAATAGCGATAATTATGTGACCTAAGCAGCTGCTGAAGCTCTATCAATCGTTGTTGGTTAGGGTTGTGTTCCATGAAGCTCATTATAGCTTATATCCGGGAAGGAATAATCCTCATGTAATTTATAGAATAGCAGGAATTTTATTCCTGCTCAGTGAGGATATTGGTATAATGTTTACGAATAAAGAAAGAATTATCCAACCAAAACTATCAGGAAGTTACCAAATTATTTCTTAACCTTGAAACGAGAGAATTCCTTACATCTATTTTATGAGGAGCGGTCATGTCTGCTGGAAAAATAATCGGCTATATCTTTGCAACCATTGCGATTTTTTTTGGTGTAATTTTTATCTGGGGTGCTTTTGGTTCAGAAGGACAGCCATCCTGGATTATCGTCGGCACCATAAGTGTGCTGATTGGGTTCGGCATTATTTGGTTTGTGGGAAAGAAACTAGCCCCCGGTGACGAGGAAGTAAAAGTTCAGATTGAGCTCACCGGTGATATTGACTTGGACACATTAACTTGTAAATCCTGCGGGGGTCATTTAAGTTCGGAAAATATCTCCTTACGCGAAGGTGCCCTGGTTGTTGACTGTCCTTACTGCGGCACGAATTACCAGATAACCGAAAAACCAAAATGGTAACCCGGAAGAGGCTATCCATGAAAAAAACCACTCTATTTCTCCTGCTGCTTATCGTTCTTCTGCTGATTCCCAGCGCTGCACTGGCGCAAAGTTATTACTTCAGCCTGGACAAAGAAACTGTCCATGCCATTTGGAAGGCTGATGGTACGCTGGATTTGATCTATGAATTTGTTTTTACAAATCAGCCAGAGGGGCATGCCATCGAGTATGTGGATGTAGGTTTGCCTAACAACCAATACTCTGATAGCAATATTTCAGCCGAAGTTAACGGTCAATCGCTTTCCTACATTTCCAGTTCCAGGTATGAAGGCAGCGGATCAGGTGTTGCCGTGGGATTAGGCTCCAATGCGATACCTCCAGGTGGACGGGGTGTCGTCAGAGTTTTTGTAAACGATATTGAGGATGTGTTGTTCCCTGACACGGAATCCGATGATTACGCAAGCGCAGTTTTTATACCATCCTACTTTGGATCTCAGAACGTCGCAGGGACTACAGATATCACGGTTATATTTCACCTGCCCCCGGGAGTAAAGCCCGATGAACCCCGCTGGCATTCTTCGCCCAATGAATTCTCCTCCTCCCCCATTTCCGGACAGGATTCCCAGGGCTTGATCACTTATACCTGGCGGAATACAGCTGGTGATGCCTCCGCTCGCTATAAATTTGGCGCATCTTTTCCGTCATCATACGTACCGTCATCTGCAGTAACCAAACCAAGTCTCTGGCAGCAATTAGATATTCCGGCGGAAGCTGTCACCGGGATTCTATGCATGGGCGGATTTTTCGGTTTTATAGTATTGATTATTGTCGTTTCTGTTTCTAGCAGCAAGAAACGAAAAATGAAATACCTCCCGCCAAAAATTCGAATTGAGGGAAATGGCATTAAACGCGGTCTCACCGCGATAGAAGCTGCTATTCTCCTGGAACGTCCTGCTGATAAAATTTTCACCTTGATCCTGTTTTCACTACTCCAGAAGGATGCAGCCCAGGTTATCAGTCAGGATCCTTTGAAGCTGGAATTCAGCGATCCGCTGCCAGAAAATCTCAGAAAATATGAAACCCAATTTATTAAAGCGTTTCAGAAAGAAACCGACCGGGTTCGAAAAACCGAACTGCAAGAATTAATGATCAGCCTGATTAAGAGTGTCGGGAAGAAGATGGAAGGATTCAGCCACAAGGAAACTATCCGCTATTACGAAGACATTATCAATCGGGCCTGGAAACAGGTTGAAGATGCCAATACCCCGGAGGTTAAAAGCGAGAAATACAACTCTCACATGGGGTGGACCATGCTTGACGGAGATTTCGAAGACAAAACCAAGGATGTTTTCCACAGAGGACCGGTTTTTGTCCCGTTATGGTGGGGTCGATATGATCCCGCCTACAGAACAACCCAGACTGCTGGGCCAAGAACCGGAACAAGCAGCCCAAGCCGTTCCGGCGGCGGGGCTTTACCCAACTTGCCAGGAGGCGATTTCGCCGCTTCCATGGCTACCGGGATCTCGAATTTTTCAAGCGGTGTGGTTGGCAATATCACAGATTTTACCAGCAGGATCACCCAGAAAACAAACCCGGTTCCTAAGCCCACCAGCTCCAGCGGATGGAGCAGGAGCAGCAGCGGCGGAGGAAGCTCCTGCGCCTGTGCCTGTGCCTGTGCAGGATGTGCCTGTGCCTGTGCGGGTGGTGGCCGCTAAACACTATGTTTACCAAGATATTTCAGGGAAAGCCGCGAAATATGCGGGAGGTAATGCCTGCTGAAACTCGCTACTCAATCCCTCCTGGGCTTCATCATTTCAGAAAAGCATCTCCTGAATCCAAAACCCGTCTTCATCTTAGAATTGATCCTGATGGCTGTGGAACGTTGGTAATTAATGCCAACTCGATCCTTCATCTAAACCCTACCGCGGCTTACATTGCTTATTTTCACCTTGAGGGGCGATCTGGAGAGGAAATCAGGAGTGAATTTGACCGGATTTTCGATATCCCACCTGATACTGCAGATCAGGATATTGAGCTGATAACGAGGGATCTGGAAGCCTTTATTGACGCCAATGGCAGTCCGGTAAATACCTATTCCGGTGTGGAAATAAATGCCCCTTACAGCCTTCATCCCACTGCTCCATACAGGATGGATTTAGCGATAACTTATCGCTGTAACAACGACTGTCCCCACTGCTACAACGCCCGACCGAGATCCTACCCAGAACTGAGTACTGATGACTGGAAAAAGATAATCGACCGTTTGTGGGATTTGAGCATTCCTCATTTAATCTTCACGGGTGGGGAACCAACGCTAAGAAATGACCTTTCTGAATTAATAGCGTATGCGGAAAGTAAGGGACAAATCACCGGCCTAAACACAAATGGCAGGAAACTATCTGATCCATCTTATGTAGGTCAGCTTGTGGAAGCAGGATTAGATCATATCCAGATAACAGTTGAATCTCACGATCCGGCTGTTCACGACAAAATGGTGAACCACAAGGGCGCTTGGCAGCAGACCATCACTGGTTTAAAGAATGCTTTGAACAGCTCTTTGTTTGTGATGACCAATACAACCATGCTGAAACATAATCAAGGCAGTATGGGAGAAACCCTGGATTTTCTGGCAGAATTAGGAGTACCGACCACTGGATTAAACGCATTGATCTATTCTGGCAGAGGTATAAATGTAGGAACTGGTTTATCAGAAGAAGAACTCAAGCCGCTTTTATCCCTCGCTCAAGAAAAAATCCAGTTAACTGGTCAGAAATTAATTTGGTACACACCTACTCTCTACTGCTATCTAAACCCGCTGGAGATGAATCTGGGCATTAAAGGCTGTACCGCGGCACTTTATAATATGTGCGTCGAGCCGGATGGTGGAGTTATACCCTGTCAATCTTATTACAGCCAATTGGGAAATATCCTAAATGATTCCTGGAAGTCTATCTGGGAACATGATCTCGCATTAGAATTGAGGGAGCGGCATTATGTCCCCGAGGACTGTAATACATGCAGTCTACTGGAAGAATGCGGAGCAGGGTGCCCACTGGCTTACGCCGAACACCCCCGGAAAGTTTATCCCTTGATACCTTCGCCGTCATAATCATTCTGTAACCAATGGAACAAAAAATCGTTATGGCAAATTTAGTTACTTTATCTCGTTTTCCTCTTTTCTTTTTGTACCTTGCTTTGATGTATTTTGGTGGCGAGACTGCACTGCTGTGGAATGTCCCGTTTATCATCCTAATCTTTTCCCTTGATACTTTGGACGGCTGGGTTGCCCGTAAACGCGATGAGACATCTCTGCTTGGAAGTGTGTTCGACATTGCTACTGACCGCACTCTGGAATATGTACTCTGGGTTGTGTATGCTCACCTGGGATTAATATCTGTTCTCGTTCCCATTATTGTTCTAATCAGGGGAACTTCAGTGGATGCGGTCCGTTCAATTGGTATGAAAGAAGGCGTTAGTGCTTTTGAACAGCTCCAATCACCGGTCAATCGGTTCCTGGTCCGCTCCCGTCTCATGCGAGCGCTGTATGGCACAGTGAAAGCTGCCGCTGCCGCCCTGCTTACTTTATCTTACGCACTGCCCCCTGAAGGTTCTAATTGGACCAGCCTGATTTATCAAGTAGCAATAGCCTTTACCTGGATTAGTGTCATTATTTGTGTTATCCGGGGAGTACCGGTGTTAAGTGAAGGAATTAAATCAATCAGTTCAGAACAATCCGAATCAATATAGACAGATGATTTTCCTAATTTAGTTAACCTCTATGACCCTTCAAGGAATTCTAAACAGTAAATTTTCAGTACGGGTATCGATAATGATCGGCCGGTATCTCTCCCCAAAGGTTGGGTACAGGGTCAGTCAATCAATTGCCTCCTTGGTATCCAGATTTGAGAACGCGGATATAACCAGAGCAATCCGCGCCAATCAATTTATAGTCAATAACGAGACTAATTCCCACCGGGAACTTATCGAAAAAACAAAAAATGTCCTCGATCATGCGGGCAGATGTTACTATGATCTGAACCATTTCTTTAATAAACCTGAAAAGCTGGAATCTATGGTTCCGTTTTCGGAACCAATGAAGGATTTCATCAAGATTTGCCAACAAGATCAGGGATACATGGTAATCGCACCTCATATTAGCAATTTTGACCTAGTGGTATGTGAATTGGTCCAGCATGGATTTAGAGGAAAAGTACTGTCCTATCCCAACCCCGGAACCGGTTATCAACTCCAGAATGAGATCAGAGCTTCCTTTGGGATGGATGTCGCACCTTTGGGCGATTCCGGTTTTGAAGCTGAAATCGTCAACTATATGAAGAATGGCGGCGTTGCTGCAACCGGTGTGGACCGTCCTATCCCGGGAAGAAAAAAGAATCATTATGTAAACTTCTTCGGCAAGCCGAGTCCTCTCCCCGTTGGGTATATCACAACCGCGCTCGCGGCGGATGTACCAGTGATTGCTGTCTCTGCCTATATGCTTCCCACTGGTCAGTATGGCTTTATGAATTCAGGACCAATCACTCTCAAAAAGTACAAAAACAAGCTGGATGAGATTATTTTAAACACGGAAATGGTACTGGAAATAATTGAAGGATTCATCCAAAAATTTCCCGAACAATGGTTAATGTTTTATCCAGTTTGGCCAGACTTACAGGATGAGAGAAGATGATCTATCAACTTCTGGGTTTGGGATTGCTTTTGATCGGCTTCGCCCATTTATTCGCTGGTTTAAAAACATGGGAAACCCAAATCGTCATCAAGATGCAGGGACTATTCAAGAACAAACCCTGGCTTCCGTTGTTTCAAGAAACCTGGTTTTTTGGACGGACATCATTCGCTGTTGTTTCTCTGCTGTTATTGATCAGTCTTAAATGGAAAATGGGGGCAATTGCCCTACTGGTTTTCCTAATTACCGTCGGTATAGAAAATATTCTAAAAATTGCCTTTAATCGCCCCAGACCTTATACTACTCATCCGGATATTATCATGCTCCAACCAAACAGCCCTGTTGACCCATCGTTCCCCAGCGGGGACACTTTGCGGATTTGGTACCTTGCTCTGATACTTCCGGTAGCTGCTAGCGACAGCGGTCTTTTCCTGACTGCTTCCCTGCTGCTGGCGATCTTTGTAACATTGGGAAGGATAATCCTGGGAGTTCATTACTTAACGGATACTATTGCAGGAATCGGGTTGGGTATGCTGGGGGCGGGAACAACGCTCTGGCTGTGGCATTTTTTACGGCTTTTATAACCTGGAAATTTGGTTTATCTTGAATCCAAAAGGAGCTTAGGATGGATTTTGAACAATTGATTCAACAGCGATATAGCTGCCGCCGCTACTCCCCTAACCCAGTGGACGATCAGGTATTAAAGAAGGTACTGAATGCAGCCCGGTTGGCGCCAACTGCAGACAATAAACAGCCCTTTCAAATCATCATAATAAAAACCGAAAACAAAAAAGAGGATTTGCTGAAAATATACAACCGGGATTGGTTTGTACAAGCGCCGTTCATCTTGGCTGTTTGCAGCATTCCCGCTGAAGGATGGGTTCGCCATAAATATGACAATGCAAATTATTCAACTGTGGATGCAGCCATAGTGGTAGATCATATTACCCTGCAGGCTGCCGATCTTGGTTTAGGTACCTGCTGGATTGCTGCATTTAATCCCCAGTCAACCAGAGACTTTCTCAAAATACCGGACTACGTAGAGCCAATTGCCTTTACCCCACTTGGATATCCATTAGACAAACCCAAGGGAAAAACCAGAAAACCACTGTCTGATCTTATCCGCTATGATACATGGTGATATAAATATTAGAAGAAACAGCACACTGCAGGGATCATTATTCCCTGAATGGAGCAGGATATGAATAATTTTTTCAGCAGCATTACACAGCTGTTTAAATCAGCTAAACCAATCCCAGCCGGTGTTTACCATTTTCGATCTCCAACAACTGCAGAACATCAATACCGCCTTCACCTGAGAGTAGCCGCTAATGGAGATGGTCTGCTGATTATTAATGCCTCTACCATTCTGCACCTGAATCATTCTGCAACTGAATATGCTTATCACCTTATCAAAGAAACTGCCCCCAAAGAAGTAGCCCGATTGGTTGCCAATCGTTACCAAATTAACCGGAATGATGCCCGTTTAGATTTTTTTGAACTGAAACAAAAAATACGCACAATACTTGAAATCCCTGATCTCGATCCAGTTAGTTTTCTAGATATTTCCCGTGAGGACCCATATGCTGGCGCTGCAGCCGCACCCTACCGGTTGGACTGTGCGATAACTTATCAGCTTTCAGAAAAAAGCCCTCCGGATTTAGCCCCAGTTAAAAGGGTTGACCGGGAACTATCCACTGAAGAATGGGAAAAAATCATCAACCGCTCCTGGCGGGCCGGTATCCCTCACCTGATATTCACTGGAGGTGAACCAACTCTCCGTGAAGATCTGATTGATTTGATCATCTGTGCAGAGAAAAATGGCCAGGTCACTGGATTGCTGACAGATGGATATAAACTTATTGACGCTAGTTTTAGAAATGAGCTGCTGCAAAGCGGCCTCGATCATCTCCTGTTTGTGCTCTCACCCACTGACAAAACATCATGGGATGCCCTAAGATCTGTTCTTGACGAGGATATTCACACTACGGTTCATATTACTATCAAACCAGAAATCACTGCCAAACTCCCCCAAATACTGGCAAAATTAGAGGAATTTGGAGCAAATGCAATATCAATTTCAGTCAGCTCGCCATCCAACCCGCAGCTCATTCAGGCCCTATCGAAAGCTCAAACTTTGATCGCCGAGGCAGGTCTACCGCTGAAATGGGATATTCCAGTCCCCTATTCAGAACACAATCCTATTTCAATAGAGCTGGAGACAAACCAGGAACTGCAGTCAGGGGCCGGAAAAGCCTGGTTTTACGTTGAGCCGGATGGAGATGTTCTTCCCGCACAGGGAATCAACCAGGTCCTCGGGAATCTTCTGGATGATGATTGGGAAGGGATCTGGCAGTAGAGTCAGAAAAAAATGAAGCAAGAGGAAATATGCCCTTATCAATCCAAGATCGGCAAAATCGTTTCCTAATACAAGCGCAATGGACCAGAGCATTGCGCTTGTATTTTTTTGAATTACTTAATATTAAAAAGATGGGAAAAATCCTCGATATGGGCTGCGGAACAGGAGCGCTTCTACCGGATCTTCAGTCACTCTCCCCGGCAGACATATTCGGATCGGATATTCTCGAAGAGCACCTGCTGGTTGCCCAACAGGCCTGTCTGGAATGCAACTTTAACTGTGCAGATGTCCATAATCTTCCCTTTTCTGACAATATTTATGATATGGTACTGTCTCATTATTTTCTAATGTGGGTGGGAAATCCGGCAAAAGCGCTGGCAGAA
>CAZHHT010000034.1:0-28044 GCA_964532455.1 uncultured Anaerolineales bacterium | reverse complement strand
GCGGCTGCTGGCACGTAGTTAGCCGAGACTTATTCCTGAGGTACCGTCCTTTCTCTTCCCTCAGAAAAGTGCTTTACAACCCGAAGGCCTTCATCGCACACGCGGCGTTGCTGCATCAGACTTTCGTCTATTGTGCAATATTCCCTACTGCTGCCACCCGTAGGTGTCTAGCCCGTGTTTCAGTGCTAGTGTGGGGGGTCACCCTCTCAGGTCCCCTACCCGTCATTGCCTTGGTAGGCCATTACCCTACCAACTAGCTGATGGGACGCAGGCCCCTCCTAAAGCGGCACCGTGGCCTTTCGTCCACAGAACCTTTACTTCAAAAGGATCTAACCTCTTGAAGCATATAGGGTATTAGCCTCAGTTTCCCGAGGTTGTTCCCTTCTTTAGGGCAGGTCACCAACGCGTTACTCACCCGTTCGCCACTAAGAGCTCTCATGCGAACACAAGAACATCTTCGTTCGACTTGCATGTATTAGGCACGCCGCCAGCGTTCATCCTGAGCCAGGATCAAACTCTCCGCAAAAATTATCCCACAACGAGGTGGGATTGAATTACGAAGTTCTATCTCAAAGATTTGTTTTGCTGTTTTGGCTTTCTATCACTATTCAGTTGTTAAGGTTCAAGGCCCTATTCAAGAGCGAGTTAAATTCTATCATCCCCGCTACTTTGCGTCAAGGGCAGTTCTCTAAGAGAACAAAAGACCCCACCGATTCCTACTGTTGTGACATCGGTCTTGCTTCTGCGCATTGCTGCGCGTCAGCGCGGGGCCTACGGTCAATCAATTTTATGGATTTGCCGCTTTCGGGGCGAAATCACTTGGGTTAAACTTACGCCATTATAGTGGATATCTTATCCCTGTCAAGGGATATTCGAAAAAAATTTGTTGGAAAAAAATTCCCAGGTCACTCCATTTCCTGCCGGCCCATCAACGCCCGTAGCAGCGTGTTCTGATCTGCATACTCTAGATCTCCACCCATCGGTAACCCTCTTGCCAAACGAGTTACCTTAAGATCATATGCCCTCAGCTGCTGCTGTAGATACATGCCTGTTGCATCTCCCTCCATGCTGGGATTGGTGGCGATGATCACTTCTTTAATTTTTCCCTTTTGTACGCGATCCAGCAATTCTTTTATTTTCAGATCCTCTGGTACAACTCCTTCAACTGGAGATAAAGCGCCATGGAGCACATGGTACAAACCCTGGTACCCGGATGTCCGCTCCAGTGCGGCTACGTCAAGAGGCTCTTCTACAACACAAATAATTCCCTGGTCCCGTGTACTATCAGCGCAAACCCTGCACCGCTCTCGCTCAGAGCTCATCATATTAAAACAATCCGGGCAGGTATCTGTTCCAGTTATTAAATTAGTTAAAGCATCTGCCAATCTTATTGACAAATCACTCTCTTGAGTCCGCAACAGGAAAAATGTTAATCGGGCAGCTGTTTTTGGTCCAATACCTGGAAGCCTTGAAAAAGCATCTATACATTGTTGAATGGGTTCTGGCAGCATCGAGTCACTCTCCCTGAATTAAAACGGTAATCCCTGACCAGCAAGAGGTCCCAATCTTTCTTCAGCCAGGCTGCGGGATTGTTCCAGCCCCTGGTTGATCGCGGTTTGGAAAAGATCCTGAATCAATTCCACATCTCCATCTTTAATAAGCGCTTGATCCACACTCACCGATAGGATACGTTGGTCTCCTGTCACAATAACCTTTACAGCTCCGCCGCCTGCCGAGCCGGTGACCTGTTCTTCAGCCAGTGCTTCCTGGGCTTTGATCATCTGCTCCTGCAGCTGCTGGATCTGCTGCATGACACCTTTTCCTCCCATATTTGAACCACCTGACTTAGGTCTCTTTGCCATACTTGCCTCCCAAAAACGAACAAACTGGATCCGCTGCCGAAACTCTGGTTTTGAGAACCGGGCAGCAGTATATGTTTTATTCTTCGTCCTGATCCGAAACGTAGGTGCCCCCAAGATCCCGCACCACCGCTGCGACCAGACCATCCGGATCAACACCAGCAGGTAAATCGGATTGGTCTTTTCCCCCCACAATGCAGAGAATGGGTATTTTTACTCCGATCACCTTTTCGATAACTTCCTGGCAAATCTGCAGATGGTCTCCTTTTTCCATTTTTCCTTTAATCGCATCGCTTCGGAAACCGAGGACCAGCTGATTGTCCTTAATACCTAAAGGTTTGCAGGAGTTTAGTATCCCCTGCGTGGCCGGGTTGGCATCACGGACGCGATCCAGGATATCATTCCACTGCTGGAGAACTGTCAGCGGCTTCTGCCCCGCATCAGAAGGTTTCTCCTTGGTGTCAGTCGGCTGGGTTGGGGCTTTTTTTGGAGTTTTTGCCTTGACTTGCTTAACCGGTTTCTCCTGTTTTGATTTGCCAGCAGCGGATTCCCTTGCCGGGGGAGATCCAGTATTTCCCATCGCCTCCAGCGCTTCAAGGAAAGCCATTTCCAACGGCAGAGTCGGCTGCCAGGACCCTCCTCTATCGTTAATTGCCGTATTAAAGATGCGGATTAAACCCAGCAGGTCTTTAATATCTATCTCCCTGCTGTGTTTCTCAATCACAGAAAATACGTCTGATGGAACATCAATACGATCTGGGTTTTCCATTAACATCAGCAGCACATTCCGGAAATAGGCAATCACCTGCCGGGTAAACTGGGCAGGATCATTACCTCGTTCAGCTGAATCGTGGAGGGTATTTAATCCTCCTGCTATGTCAGCTTCCAGAATAGCATCTACAAAATTTAAGACGGCTTGATCTGGCGAGGTGCCAAGCACCTGGTGAGCCAGATCTGTGGTTATTTTCTGCTCTGTCGAGGATAATTGGTCCAGGATTGAAATGGCATCCCGTAAGCTCCCGGTAGCCTGCCGGGCGATTAAACCCAATACATCCTTTTCTACATTTATAGCCTCCGAGTCGGCCATTGTTTCTAGCTGCTTAACAATCTCAGGAACAGATATCCGCCGGAAATCATGCCGCTGACATCTGGAAATAACCGTAATGGGTATCTTATGGACTTCTGTGGTCGCCAGAATAAACATCGCATGGGGCGGCGGTTCTTCGAGAGTTTTCAACAGGGCATTAAAGGCGGGTTTCGACAGCATGTGGACTTCATCGATAATATATACTTTATACCTTCCCTGATTTGGCGAGAAGTTTATCTTCTCCCTCAAATCCCTGACATCATCCACACTGGTATTTGACGCAGCATCAATCTCGATCAAATCCAGGAATTCCCCCTTATTAACGGCCTGGCAGTGGGTGCATTCATTGCAGGGACGTACAGCCAGATCTTCTGCCAGACAATTAACAGCCTTTGCCAATATGCGGGCAGTGCTGGTTTTCCCGGTTCCTCTGGGTCCGGAAAATAACTGCGCATGAGAGACCCGGTCCTGACGGATTGCGTTTTTCAGGGTTGTGATGATATGATCCTGACCAATCACCTCAGACCAATCTCCCGGCCGCCATTTTAAATAGAGAACTTGAGTCATAGATTTTATACCTGTAGAATCAATGAATTTTGAGGGTTGTTTTGACGCTTTCTTTAGTGTATCAGATGCCAGTCACATGGTCAATCAAAGGGATAAATGGTCGCTTGAATCTAACAAACAAATAAAGGAGATTTGGCATTAAACTTGCACAATATACTGAATGCAGATAGCGGCATTATTCTTTCTTGACGCTCATTCTGTAGTATGCTAGTATCAAATCAGCTATTATTGATTTGATTCCTTGCACAGAAGATCAAATAAAATGGGGAATAAACCCCACAAGGAGAGGGATCTCAATGAAAAAATCACGCATGCTACTCTTTATCGTTATTATCTCATCGCTCTTGTTCTCAGCATGTACTATGTCTGCGTCCACACCGCCCCCCGTTACACCGACAACGAACTTGAGTGAGATTGCCCGGCAGGCAACAGAAACGGCAATTGCCAAAACGCCAAAATCTGGAGAGACCCAAGTCCCCGAGGAAACTCAGGAGGGAGATGTAGATATTACTCCTGCGGGTACTGATGTGGAACCTCCGACCAGCACACCGGAACCAACCGCTGCCCCGGAAACAAAAGAACCAGGTCCAGTCTCATATGCTGTTCCTGACACGTATACACTGCATAAAGGCGAGTTTGTTTTTTGTCTGGCACGTCGCTTTAATATCCTCCCTGCTGACATTATGACTTACAACGGGTATGAAAGCGGTGATATCCTCTACCCTGGAGAAATCGTTCAAATTCCTTCCAACAGCAGGGCTTATATCGGTGATCGCGCACTTCGATATCACCCCACAACCTATACCGTTATCTACGGAGATACCCTGTATTCTATTTCTTGTCTGTTCGGCGATGTAGATCCGCGGGCGATAGCGGCGGTAAACGACCTGGACATTGACCAAGCCTTGACCTCTGGTACCGTTCTTCAGATACCTTAGAGGATGATCTGGGCCCACTTTTTGAGAAAGCCACAAGCGGTCGACAAACAAGCGACCGCTTGTTTTGTTTAAGGATCACAATAAATAATTTCTGAACCTATCCAAAAATGAGCTCCTTTATTACCGCTCTGATTCAACATAGATATACGATATAATCTGGATACAAATTCTCCAACAATCTAGAGGATAAACTTATGAAAAGAGCTGTCAGTGTCAGCCTTGGATCACCTTCACGGGATATAAGTGTTGTCGTAAACCTGTTAGATGAAGAGGTTTTGATAGAGCGTATTGGAACAAATGGGGATGAACAAAAAGCGTATCAATTATTCTGCGAATTAGATGGGCAAGTCGACGCATTTGGCGTGGGCGGTATTGACCTGGATGTCCACACTCCCTGGAAGGATTATCCACTTTACGCAGCCTACAAATTAGTTAAGGATGTGAAAGAAACACCGATAGTAGACGGAGGCGGGCTCAAAGCTACCCTGGAATCCAGAGTGATGCAGGAAGTTGAAAAGCAGCTAGGGGATATTATCCACCCCAAAACAGCGTTCCTGGTTGCGGGCATCACCCGGGCAGGCATGACAATGTCGTTCTGGGAAGCAGGATACCAATGCACATTTGGCGATCTTATGTTTGGATTGGGGATCCCTCTCGCAATCTACCGCAAACCAACTCTCAGGATCACAGCAGCAGTACTCATGCCGATTGTGGGCAGACTTCCAATTGAGATGTTGTATCCCACTGGAGAAAAACAGCTGGAGGTTGTACCCAAATACATCAAGCATTACCAGAACAACAAAGTCATCGCCGGGGATTGGCTCTATATTAAGCAGCATAGTCCGGACACCTTAACCGGGAAGGTTATCGTAACCAACACAACAACTCCGGATGATGTTGAATTTCTTAAGAAACGTGGTGTTAAATACCTTGTTACCACTACCCCGGTCATCGAAGGAAGATCCTTTGGAACCAACATGCTGGAAGCTGCTCTGGTAGCTGCCGCTGGCAAAAAGCGTGTGCTGAGTAATGAAGAGTTAAACCAGATCATTGATGACTTGAGCATCACCGCTCAAGTTCAGGATCTATCATAATGGATGCCATCCTGCTTGCGGGCGGCGTTCCCGCACCCGATTCTCCTCTCTATCCTTATACTAAGGGCAAAAACAAAGCAACCCTGGAAATTGGAGGTAAACCAATGCTCCAGTGGGTGATTGAGGCATTGGAAGGTTCTTCCTCAATTGAAAGTGTTGTCGTTGTGGGATGCGAAGAGTACCAGGATAAATTTAAGCTTTCCAAGCCAGTAATTTTTATTCCTGCCGGGGGAGATATTATCACTAATTTTCAGCTAGGCGCTGATGCCATTCTAAAAATAAATCCAGAAGCGGACTCAGTTGCAGTCGTATCATCTGATATCCCTATGCTTTCTCCTGCAAGCATCGATTGGCTGATCAATAAATCCCTGGAATCGGATAATGATCTTTATTACTGTGTGATTGACCAAAAAGTTATGGAAGCCCAATATCCGGAATCGGGCAGATCCTATACCCAATTAAAGGATATCAATGTGTGTGGGGGAGATTTATCCATCGTAAAATTGAGCCTTTATACCTCAAATCCCCAATTTTGGGGGAAAATATTCCGGGCCCGGAAAAACTCATTTCGACAAGCGGCTCTGATCGGAATGGATATCTTGTTGTTGTTGGTTTTCCGCCGCTTGACATTTAATGAAACCGTCCAAAAAATAACCCGTCGATTAAAGATTAAGGGTCAGGGCTTGATCTGCCTTTACGCTGAACTCGGAATGGACATTGACAAACCTCAACAGCTGAAATTAGCCCGCAAAGTACTATCCTGAAAAAACACCATGACTCTCAGTGGTTTTCTACTCAAAGATGCAGAACTTTCACAACGGATCCAGATCTCGGATAATCAACTCGTACTTAAAAAAACGGCCGCTTTATTGGCTCACTCGGGGGATTCCTGGTTCTTGGGTGCCCTTCTGGCAATACTGTGGGTAATAGGTCCCCGGTCTTGGAGATCAAATATCCAGTTATTATTTATTGGAATAGTTTTTACGGCTATAGCTGTTCTCGTACTTAAGTTTTCTATTAAACGTCCCCGTCCTGAAGGCGAATGGGGGCAGATCTACCGCATCTCGGACCCCCATTCCTTCCCATCCGGACACGCCGCCCGGGCTACTATGCTCACCCTGCTTATGCTGCTCTCCGGTAGTATCTGGGTCGGTCTATTGATGATATTTTGGACCCTGCTGGTAGCAGCGGCTCGTATTGGATTAGGAGTGCATTACCTTTCTGACATCATTGCAGGAACTATTATCGGCGCCACGCTCGGTGGTCTTGTATTCCTGTTTTTCGGATAATTTCAGTTAATCTAAAAGCTATTTATTTGAGAAAGCAGCTAACTCGATTTGTTTCCCTTGATCCTGGTAAGAATAATAAGGGAACCAGCCCACACCAAAAAGCTCCACCATGATGTCTTTTTTATAGGGTGTTACAGGGATCTCTGTGACTTCCTCTAGGACTTCCTGCCATTTCTCTTCCACGTCCCTTAGTTCTTCCAATCGTTCTCTCTCGAGATCTTCAATTTCCTTTTTATACTGTTCGATCATATCCAGCGATTCTTCCACGTCGGCTTTCGCCTTGGTTGTCATTCTGCGTTTAGTGAGAGAGGTGGTCATTCTGCGCTGTCGGCCAGCAAGAAGGCTAATTAAATTCTCGGCGTGCGTGCCCATTTCTTCCATCTTTCTCTGGGAATGTTCGGCTTGATCCTCTTCCAGTTCTCTTTCCTCCCGCATCAATCGATCCTTGATTATATCTAGTTTATTATCAAAGGAATCACCGGCTTTTTTTCTGTCCTGCTCCAGTCCTTCTTCTGCTGTTTCGGCGCACATCCGGCGGAATTCTCCCTGGGATATCTGAGGGCCCGCAAAGACCTTCAGTTCTTCATTGGCACGGACAGCAGCCGTCACTGTATGATAAATCCAATCCTGAAAATCCGTTTTCAGATCTTGTAATTTTGTTCCATCGTTAAGAGGAGCTGTCAATTCATGGAAAAGGGCATCTGGAATCGCCTGACGATCGAGGCCATCCAGATCAACAGGATCCGAAATCCTATCCTCCCATCTGATCCTCCCCTGACGATCGGGATCGCTAATCAGCGCGGAAGTGACTAAATCATAATCGAGATTGTAATTCCTTTTCAGGAAACGAACAGTTGCCTGGGCTAACAGCACCGGTTTGTAAATCACCTGGCGCTTAATTTCCTGGGGAGGGGAAATCCCTGCTTTATCCACCGCCTCCAGTAGGCTGAGATTATTTGGCAAATAATATTCCTCAACCCCTGTTGGAACATTCGGGCGAGTACTTGACGTCTGGTCCCCTGCCCCTGCCCCTCTCCCGGAAATAGCGGGGGCTGATTGATGCTGCCTCGCCGGGCTGGCAGATCTGGTAGTGGAGCCTTGGCCAGCGCCCACCAGCGCATTTAACTCTGGCAGCTGAATCCGGGTTAAGGGACCGGTCAAATAATTCATTGCCCAGCGGGTATGGAAAAGTACCGGCTGATCTTCGTGAACATTATGCAGTAGAAAAACCCTTTTATCCAGGGTGGAAATCAATTTGTCATAAACCTTCCGGTCCAATCCCGGTGCTGCGCCCTCCAACCCATCCAGAAGGCGATTTTTATCCTGCTCTGTTTGCAATTTACCGATAAACCAGGTTCCGGCATTGGACAAAGCTTTATAATCCACATCAACCGGGTTCTGGGTCACCAGCACCTGTCCCACGCCAAAAGCCCGGGCTTGCTTCAACATCCGCAGCATGGGAGTTTTGGAAGGCGGGTTTTTTACCGGTGGGAGATAACCAAAAATCTCGTCAAAATAAATCAGAGCCCTCAAGGAGGTGGAGCCTTTTTGAGTTCTCATCCAGGTCTCAACCGCTGAGTAAAGCAGGGTTACAAAAAACATTCTTTCCGCATCGGAGAGATGAGCAATGTAAAATACACTGTGACGAGGCCGGCCATCTGGTCCATACAACAAAGATTCGATATCCAGTGGTTCTCCCTCTATCCAGGATTGAAAAGACGGCGCGGCCAATATGTTGTTCAATAGAATAGACAGTTCCAGCCGTTCCTTTTCTGGGAAGAAACTATCTGTCGCTAATACGCCCAGTTTTTCAAATGGCGGATTCTGTATTTGAAGAATAAGCTCAGTTAAATCCAGATCGCGGCCATCACTCCAGGCACTTTCAAAGATGTTGCTGACCAGGATGTGTTCTCTGGAGCGCACCGGGTCCAGATCATCCAAACCCACCAGTCCCAGCAACCCCATCACGATGCCGGAAATTTTATCTACCAGGATTTCCCGATTTTCATCCCAGGGAATTTTTGGCGCTTTAAAAGAGGCTATGATGTTCACCGGAATACCGGAATCTGATCCCGGAGAGTAGATAGCAAAATGGGCTGCATCCTGGAGAGCTTGAACCCGCTCCGGGGTAATCCCCCATTTCTCCAGCCCATTTTTCCACAGCGATGCGGCATCTGCTGCCGCCTGCTCAATAGTTTTGTCCTCTCGCCGGGCTTGATCTAGATTCACCCAGGGCTGGAAATCCTCAAGTCATAATTCGGGAAAGTGGAGCAGGGTATTGGTAATATCGCCTTTGGGGTCGATCATTAAGGCCGGTATACCTAGCAAAGCTGCTTCTTCCAACAGGTCAATACATAACCCTGTTTTCCCTGATCCTGTCATGCCCAAAACGACAGCGTGGGTGGTCAAATCGTCCGGGTCATACATCAGGGGATCCGATGTAACTTCCCTCTTTTTGGAATCAAATATTCGTCCTAAATAGAATCGGTCCGTTTGTTTTGTCATCAGATACCTCGCAAAAATATATTTTACCGGGGAAGTATAATCTTTCGGTAAAATTCCAGTTTTCCATAAATGATTTTACCCTAACAGGGATTGGTTAATTAATCTTCTTGGAAACTATTGGCGCAGATTAGTAATAGGTCTGTTCAGACGAAAAGCGGCGTTTATAATTCTAGTTGAGATTTTGTCTGAGAACTTTTCATCAGACACAGAATCTGGCATATAATTAAATTTAGACAAGGTCATTTTCTAAGGATAATAATGCGGGAGGTTCAGATGGTTTATAAGTTCACCTTTTATGGTCACGGCACATTTGGATTGGATATTCAGGGATACAAATTGCTGATAGATCCTTATTTCTCTGATAACCCGTCAACTAAAACCAAACCGGCAGATCTTGATCCAGACTACCTGTTGATTACTCACGGACATGGAGATCATGTCGGAGATGCAGTGGAAATTTTTCAGCGGACCGGGGCAAAAGTGATCGCCAATTTTGAAGTTGCCAACTGGCTGAGTAAGCGGGGAGCAGAAGTTTATCCTCAGCACATTGGCGGTGGACATGATTACCCCTTTGGTTATGTCAAGTTGACCCAGGCAATTCATGGTTCTTCTATGCCGGACGGCTCCTATGGAGGTATGCCAGGAGGATTTCTAATAACCACGCCTGATAATAAAAAAATCTACCTGGCGGGTGATACCGGGCTCTTTGCAGGCATGTCCTTGATTGGAGAAGAAGGCATCCACCTGGCGGCTTTACCAATCGGAGATAACTTCACCATGGGACCAGATGATGCCTTGCGGGCCGTGAAACTCATCCAGCCCAAATTCGTAATTCCGGCCCACTACAACACCTGGCCCTTGATTGCCCAGGATCCTGAAGCCTGGAAAAAACGTGTGGAAGCAGAAACAGATACTATTGTCCATGTTCTGCAGCCTGATTCAAGCATCGATTTTAAATAAGGAAAATTCATAGCACAATCTGTCAACTGCTAGGATTTTTCTGTCCGGGGTGTTGTTGTTCAAATTCCAGATAGGGCTGAGTTAAAAACCCTTTATTTCTGAAAGAGTGCCAAATGGCTGACTGGGCCAGGATCCCCAACAGAAGAACTGATGGATTTCTGGAAAAAGACCGGATATCACAACAAAGAGGCCTTCCGGAAAGAACAACGCATTCGCTGGCATGTGTCGAACAATAGAATAGATCCAAACATCCCGGAGCTTGTAGAACTCTGGGATGTTTCTTAATCTGGATTGACAATAATAATTATTTCTGTGATGTTGCAGGCAGTCCGGCGATTCTTTCAGCACTCCGAACAGCGCGCAAGATTGCCTCCTGATAAGCAGCCGCAGCGTAGGCACCGACAATATTCTGATCCATCTCCACTTCCCCGGCGGATAAAGCAAACACTGTATCGCCATCCAATAAAGTAAACGCTGGTCTAATTGTCCGTGCCAAACCATTGTGGGCCATTTGAGCTACCCTGGTAATCTGTTCCTTATTCAACTTTACATTAGTCGCAACAACACCAATCACTGTATTATCCGCAGCAGAGGCAAAACTCATCACTTTCCGGCCCACAAAAGATTTCATCACTTTAACTGTGTCGGCATAACCCTTCAACCCTCGCACGCCAGCAATGATCTCAGAACTTTCCGGGTCAATAACATCCCCAAATGCGTTCACGGCTACGATTGCCCCTACTTTTCCCCCACCACCAATATCCACGGTGGCGGAGCCGATGCCGGATTTCGTTGCCATTTTCATGGAGAGGATTTTTCCAACAGTTGCTCCGGTTCCAGCTCCCACATTGCCCTCTGCTGGTGTATCCTGTGAAGCGTTTTTACAGGCCTGATACCCCATCTCTGCATCAGGACGCACTTTCGGATCTCCAATCCCCAGATCAAACAGCACGGCAGCAGGAACAATAGGAACATGTGTCGGGCCCACATTGACTCCCATTTTATTTTCCTCACAATAGCGCATCACACCTGCTGCTGCATCCAAACCAAAAGCAGATCCACCGGTTAACAACACCGCATTAACCTGATTTACCAGGTGCATCGGATGAAGGAGATCTGTTTCCCGCGTTCCAGGGGCTCCCCCCCGCTGATCAATTCCACCTACAGTATCAGGGGGACAGAGAATAACTGTGCAGCCAGTTATCGCATCTAAATCTTGAGCATGGCCAACTTTAAATCCTGGAATACTTGTAAACCCACCCATAATAACCTCCTAATTGGGATAACAATTCTATCCTACCATCCGCTGGCTTTAAATACCGTTCGCAGCAGGTCTTCTCTTTCACTGGCGGTCATCGGCCGGGCCCTGGCGTAATCTACAAATTTGATTGTCAGCAGCTCGGTGCTGATGTGCTGTCCATTATAAAAAATATGCTGGTCAATAAATGCTGTTGCCGTATTAGGAGGGATTTCATGTATCTGGTCAAAAAACAGATTCCCCAAACCGTGATGTACAAAGGCGTTTGCTTTGATTTCAAACCCTTGAGGTTGATGTGCTTGACTGCCGCTCACAATGACTGCTCCGGCCTGGGTGAGTTTTTTCGCATCTCTAATCTGATCCGGTTGGGCAATATAGGTATAATATTCAAAATGCTGGAAGGTAGCAATCGGAAGATATCCTTCTTCTCTTAGAGATTTTATCTGCTCAGTCATCTTGTTAAAATCGCAGGCTACAGCTCCCGGGTACCCCGCGGCAGCGGTTGCATAACCACCGCCTTTTGCATTACATCCTAAGAAAGCAATTTTATTTCCATTGTGCTCCAGCAGGACCGGTTCCTGGGCTTCATGGCGGTTGGCTCCTCCGCCATAATATGGCCATTCCCGCTCCTGGTATAACTCCAGGGTATACAGCATTGCCTCAGGCCCGTAATCGCCAAAATGGTCTCCAGTCAGCTCCACCACATCGGTACCAATAATCTCCATCAACTGTATGTAGCGGGGATCACTGCAGAACCTCAATCCTTTTTGACTGGGATTAGGATAGGGGCACCCACTGGCAAACGGAACTTCATTGCTGATATGGGTAATATCCGCATTCTTTAACCAATCCTTGATATCTTGAGCCGGGTAGTTGATACCCTTATCCTCCATTGTCCAGGCTGTGGCTCTCACCAGGGCTGTCACCCCGGTCATAATTACAGTGGTCAGCTTTTGAGGATCCCTGTTGCTTGTGATCTTCTGCAGATCATCCGGGACAGCTCCGCTATGAGATACGGGAATTGCCAGCGCATAATCCTCCGGGATGAAATCCTTCTGCAGGGGAGAAATCCCATCCAGTTTCATAACTTTCCACTCCGGAGATAAAACCTCAAACGGCAGAATCGCCAATGAAGGCCGGTTACGCCAGGCTTTTTCACTGATCTGATCCCCGGGGAGGACTTCAACGGCACCCACCGCAGGCTCACCCCAATAGGTTGATAAGACTCCCTTCACCTCCTCGGTCATCAGCAGGGGCTGACTGCCTGAAATGGAGTTTTTCCCACCTTCCCAGATCTCCCTGAGTTCTGAGGAAGAAATTCCATCCGGCACGGTTGGAAATGGTGCACTCAGGACATAAATCCAGTGGGTAATGGGGTTCTCGTTGCCAATTGTGATCGCGGCAGTAGCTTGATCCAACTGATTTGTTGTTTCCATTGAAACCGGCAGGTTCAACTGCGACCGGAGAAGGTCTGGCAGAGCCGGATCTATCCAGAGCAAATCGGGCTCAACTGTAACTGTTGCCAGAGAGGGAGAAAAATAAGTTGCGGTTGGAAGTTGTTCACCAGGAGGAGGAACGTACGGGGTAACGGTCCTATAGGCGGGAGACCAGGGCACTGAAGACCAGTTCAGGAATATCGTTACCAGAAATCCCGCCAATATAACCACAACAATCAATGCTATCCAGATCGGGGCTTTCTTCATTTTATAGAGACAATATCCAAGTATGCATGAACACAGACCAATCATCAATCAGGGTGTTCATCTCGTTAGTTAATAAGGAAAATTCATCAATGCCTTATAAATAAGGAGGGGTTGAGAACAATTCCCCCCTTTCTGTCACAACCTCTTTTAATTTGATTATCACTTCCAGTGCGCTGTCTTCTATTTGCTTCAATTCCGAGAGCAGTTCTTTGCCCTTTTTCTTATCTTCCAGGGAACCCAGGTTAATTCTGACATTATATCCAGCACTGGTAACTGCTGCATATGCCAACTTTGCGCCAGCCCCGGAATCTGTGATGGCATTTTTATTTCCCAGTTCAGCAGTTTTCAGGGCAAGTTCAGAAACCCGAAGAGCTTTCCCCGCAACAGCAAGCGGCACCTCCGCTGCCTTCAGTATTGCGCCCTGGATTTTCTCCTTACGATCCTGATCAGATTTTGGTTTTTTATAGGCCTCCATAACCTGGATAAATGCCTCTGAATCCTCCTTAACAGCCAGGGTCAGCTCTTCCCTGAGTATTTCCGACTCGCTAAGAAAATTTTCCATTTCACCCTCAACTTCGGCGTATCCCTTTTTGCCAACAGTCAAACGAGCAACCATGGATACCAATCCCGCAGCCATTGCGCCTGAATAAGCGGCTGCTGATCCGCCGCCAGGAGTAGCTGTTCCCGCCGCCAGGGAATCCAGGAAATTAAGTTGATCTTCCTTTTTTACAACGGAGAGCATTTTTTGCTCCAGAACCTGCTCGGGGGAAAATAAATCCATCTGGGTATACCAGGTAGCGGTATCAATCATTGCTTCCTGAGGAATTAACCCAACCAGTTCGCTGTTATGGATCCCAACACCATAACGTTCCGCTTCTCTGCGGATGGTTTCAACAACCCGAGGCAAGGGAGTTTTTCGGAAATTGGTCAAGTTCATCGAAACTTGAGCCCGTCCATCAACTGTCATGCCCAATGCTTTTACAAACCGGAGTCCGCCTGATGAACGCCTCACAGCCCGAGCGATTTTACTGGCAATGCCTTCATCATCCGTTGTTATATTCACGTTAAACGCAATAAGGAATTCACGGGCACCGATTACTGTGGCTCCAGCTGAACCCAGCTCTTGGGGACCATAATCAGGATATCGTGCAGGGTTGCTTCTGATTTCTTCCTTCAACCCTTCATATTCACCCTTGCGAATAACCTCCAATCGGCTCCGCTCCGGGATTAAGGCAGCTTCTTCGTAAAAGTATACCGGAATCTCCAGTTCCTTCCCCACCCGTTCACCAACCCTGTGAGCAATTTCCACGCATTCTTTCATGGTGATATTGGAAATCGGTACAAAGGGCACAACGTCTGTTGCTCCAATTCTGGGATGTTCACCCGTGTGTTTTTCCAGGTCAATTAATTGTGACGCTTTTTCAATCATCCTGAAAGCAGCTTCTTCTACCGCCGGGGGATACCCCACAAATGTGATCACACTGCGGTTGTGATCTGCATCCATATGAGTGTCCAATATAAAGGCTCCCTCAACAGCAGCGATCACCATTTTGATTTCATCAATTACATCCTGGCTGCGGCCCTCAGAAAAATTCGGTACACATTCAACAAGTGGAGAAGTCATAAGAAATTCCTTATTATTTACATTGAGCAGCACTTATTAATATTACTTGATGGAATTATACCGAAAAAACAATTTCCTGAACTGAGTTGGGGGTACTATCGCGGTCAAGCCCAAAAGAAAACTAGAAGAGATTCAATCATCGGAATCGAAACAGGGCCTTTATACATTTAATAAATAACAACTCCAAATACTCTCCTATCAATTTGTCACAGGTTTGTCACAGCCTCATCACAAGGTTTGTCACACAAACTTGGTACAGTACGCTTGTGGAAAATAATAACCATCCCTTGTTGCCAAAGGATAAAAAAAGTGAATGATGGTGGCAATCAAAAAAAACCAGAAACTATATCTTACCTGACAATCGATTTAATTGATTCTTCTCCACGATTGGCTAGCAAGCTACCCTCTCATCTTGCCCACCAATATCACGCTATTCCTATTGCATCGGATAAGAAACGAGTAACTGTCGCTATGGCTAATCCTGAAGACCCAGTTGCCAGGCAAGCAATCCGGTCAGCAGTTATGTCTCCAGCCACTCTAGTTAAAGCTGATTCTACAATTATTGATTCCTTGATAGCAAAATGCTATTTGGAAACATCTAATACTCCACTAAAGTTCTTGGCTTGGACACCAGATGAACAGGTCAATCCGGTTAATCAAGCTTATATCCAATCCTTAACTAAATTGTTAACCGCGGATCTGACCTGGTTTGAACCACCAGAGAAAAAAGGTGAAGCTTATTCCTCTCTGGTTGAAGCAATCGACACCCTTAACACTGATCTACTAATTAGCTCCTTTCCTGCGGATTCCCTCCAGCAGCGCCTTGCTCTCGTACCAAGTGAGAAAAAACTTCTTCGCCATTGTTTAACCTCCTTGTTATCTATAAAAACCCCTCGCTGGCCAATTCGACAGATCTTACTAGTCCTGCAGGATCACCACGTCAATGGCTGCGCGGTTGAATGGGCTATCCTGTTGGCGCGTGCCAGTAAAGCTTCCCTTACCATTCTCCCTGTGATCCCCGCTGTCCCTGTACTGTATGCCAATATGCAGCATGCCCTTCCCAAACTGTTGAGCTCGGACTGCCAATTGGGCTCTCATCTTCGTCAGGTTGCCCGCCGTTTAGTGAATTGGGAAATACCCGGGACGATAAAACTTCGGGACGAGTCTCCAGAATGGCAAATCCGCTGGGAAGTCGACGAGGGGGAAAACGATCTGATCATCATCGGAGCGGATCTTCAAAATCAGTTCCAGGGTTTGGTGGTGAAGGATCTCATTCTGCCCCTCTTAAACTGGGTTCATATCCCTGTGCTTATTTCTCAAACCTATCCAAGAGGAAGATAACTTCATGAAGAAACACAACTTAACTCGAACCTTACTATTAATCATCCTGCTGTCTACAGTACTCACAGCATGTTCTCCTCCAGAAAACGAATGGGATCAAAACGCACCATTAGAAGGAACAATCACCATCTCTGGAGCGTGGGCACTTTATCCAATGGTAGTACGGTGGGGAGAGGAATTTCAAAAGATCCATCCAGATGTCCGTTTCGATATCTCGGCCGGCGGCGCTGGAAAAGGGATGTCTGATGCTTTGGCAAACGCTGTTGATATTGGCATGGTCTCCCGGGAAATATATCCCCAGGAAACGGAACAAGGCGCTTTTTGGGTCTCTGTCGCCAAGGATGCTGTTTTTCTGACGGTAAACGACCAAAACCCGGTCTGGGAAAATCTTCAATCCACGGGCATAACCAGGGTTAAGATAATCGACATTTATCTCACGGGTAAAATCACTAATTGGGGAGAGGTCGTGGGGCATAATGAAGTAACCGAGGTTATCCACATATTCACCAGGTCGGACGCCTGTGGAGCAGCAGCGACCTGGGCTAAGTACCTGGGACAGAGCCAAGAAGACTTGCTGGGGATTGGTGTTTATGGTGACCCAGGTGTCCTTGAGTCAGTTATCAAGGATCCGTTGGGGATTGGATTCAATAACCTTAGTTACGCGTATGATTTCGAGACTGGTGCTCCTGTAACCGGGATCCACATCGTACCTTTAGATATCAACAGCAATGGAGAGGTTGATCCGGAAGAAATCATCGATACAAAAGAACAGGCGCTTGATGCAGTCAGCGCAGGTTATTACCCTTCCCCGCCAGCTCGTGATCTCAACCTGGTCACAAAAGGACCACCTCAGGGTCTTGTCCGGGAATTCATCGCCTGGGTCCTTTCAGAAGGTCAGATCTTTGTTAGTGATGCGGGGTTTATTCCCATTTCCCAGGATCAACTTGAGAAGGATAGCCTGAAACTTGATGAATAATCACTCATAAAAGTGTGAACGGATTATGGAAGAAAAGCCGAATTTCCTTAGAAATAGAAAAAATATACCCAGCAAGGTTCTAAATTGTTTTTAAAGTGGAACCGTAAACGAAAAGACTTTACCGCCCAGAAGGCCATGCGTTTCCTGGCTATCGGCTTGGGTACCCTTGTCCCAATTTTTATCCTGGTTCTTTTTCTTCGGGCTAGACCAATCCTCGCGACAAACAGTATATCAACCTTATTATTTTCAACAACTTGGCGTCCGAGCCAGGGCAGCTTTGGATTTCTCCCTTTCATTATGGGAACTCTCTCGGTGACAATAGTGGCTATGGTGATCGCTGTCCCCCTTTCATTGCTAACCGCAATCTATTTGGCCGAATACATTCAACCCGGAGTCCGGGCGTTCGTCATGCCCCTGATCGATTTACTTGCTGGCATTCCATCGGTCGTGTACGGAATCTGGGGCGTTCTAACAGTAGTACCCTTCATTCAAAAAGTCGCAATGCCTTTTATAGATCGCTGGTTGGGTTTTACACCTCTCTTTCAAGCCAGCAATCCAACTGGATACGGAGTATTGGCCGGAGGGATTGTCCTGGCAGTGATGGTCTTTCCAATCATCATCGCGGTGGCAGAAGAAGTAATTCGTGCTGTACCCATGGGTTTGCGTGAGGCTTCCTGGTCATTAGGCGCATCACGATGGCAGACCAGTAGACGTATCGTTCTTCGGCGGGCATTCCCGGGAGTCATAGCCGCCGTCATGCTTGGATTCTCCCGCGCCTTCGGGGAAACTATGGCCGTCCTGATGGTTGTGGGCAATATCGTTCAGATTCCGCGTTCAATCTTCGATGCCGCTTATCCACTGACAGCGTTAATAGCCAACAACTACGGTGAAATGATGTCAATACCGCTCTATGATGCAGCCTTACTTGGCGCTGCCCTGATCTTATTGTTAGTCATCTTAACCTTTAACATTGGATCTCGCTTGGTCCTGGCTCGAATAAGTTATTCATAACCAAAAAAACTATGCTCACAAAACGAAAATTTGAGGAATTCTTTTTCCAAATCCTAATGGTAATCTCAACCATCTTTGTATTGGGCAGCTTGCTCCTGATCTTAGGAACTGTTCTCTGGCGCGGACTGCCGGCCTTGAACCTGGCAATGTTGACTCAAACTCCACAAGGCGGATACTACCTGGGCAAAGAGGGCGGCATCCTCAACGCCATCCTCGGTTCATTATGTCTCGCGGGAGGAGCGACCACAGTTGCAGTCACCCTCAGTCTGCCCATTGCCCTCTACCTCAGGATCTACCCGGTACCCCACTTCACCAGGGATTGGATTCGTCTCTCCTTGGACATCTTATGGGGAATTCCCAGCATTGTCTACGGTGCCATTGGTTTTACGGTGATGATTTTCTTAGGAATACGCGCTTCTTTATTGGGAGGGATTATCGTCTTGTCACTCTTAGAATTACCTATCATGGTGCGTGGAATGGAGGAAGCGATCAACATGGTCCCTAAAGAGCTGCTGGAGTCCTCCTATGCCTTGGGAGCCACACGCTTCGAGACAGCATTTAAGGTGGTTGTGCGGCAGACATTACCAGGTTTGGTAACAGCCATTTTGTTGGCTTTTGGTCGAGGAATCGGGGACGCCGCTGCCGTTCTTTTCACGGCCGGTTACACAGATAATCTCCCCACCTCTCTCCTGAGACCCGTCGCCTCTCTTCCGCTGGCTGTATTCTTCCAGCTGGGCACCCCGTTTCCAGCTGTGCAAGATCGGGCTTACGCGGCCGCGCTAGTGCTAACGGTGCTTGTCTTGGGATTGAGTATAACGTCGAGACTGCTTTCCACGCGGTTTATAAAAAACATCATCCGGTAAGAAAGAGAAACTATGAGCCAAGCTTTACATCCTAAAACTCACTCGAAACCCCATCTACGGATCCAGGACCTAAACGTCTGGTACGAAACCCATCATGCTCTGCGGGGAATCTCAGTAGAAATACCTGCCTATGGCATCACTGTCATCATTGGTCCTTCAGGTTGTGGTAAAACGACCCTGCTACGGAGTTTGAATCGGCTCTTGGAGGAAAGAGAGGGAATCCGGATTATTGGGCAAGTGTGGTTCAACGGGGTGAATATTTATGACCATGGTGTGGATGTTACCGACGTGCGCACCAGGATGGGGTTGTTGGCTCCCAAACCTTATCCACTTCCCCTGTCGATCTACGAGAATGTAGCTTATGGTCGCCGGATACACGGCTTAGACGTGCTTGATAAAGGGAACGGGCGCAACCTGGACCTCAAGGTAGAACACTATTTAAGAACTGCCGGTTTATGGGAAGAAGTCAAAGACCGCCTCTGGACGCCGGCTTCGGCGCTCTCCACCGGACAGCAGCAACGGTTGTGTTTGGCTCGGGCTTTGGCTGTGGAACCGGAGGTCTTGTTATGTGATGAACCAACTTCAGCACTGGATCCGATCTCCGCACAAGCGATAGAAGAACACTTAATCAGTTTAAAGGAAAACACTACCATCATACTGGTCACTCACCTGCTTCGACAAGCCAGACGGCTGGCAGATTACGTGATCTTTCTCTGGATGGGTGAGTTGGTTGAATGCGGCACGGCAAAGGAATTCTTTGAAAACCCAAAGGACTCGCGAACACAAGCATATTTGATGGGCAAGATTGGGTAGGTATACCATGTCAATGATACAAATTCAGAAAATAATCACCTCACATTGGAGAAAAATTGGGGCAGGACTTCTCGGCTTCCTGTTCATGGCTTCAACAGTTTATTATGGGTGGCAAGTATATGGAATGGGCCCCCACTCCCCAGTCCAACTGATCGTTTACGCCTTCAGCACCCAGGAGGAAGTCTTCACCCAGGGCATTTTCCCCGCCTTTGAGCGGTCTTGGGAATCGGCCACCAATACGGATATAATAATCAAAGGTGTATTTGGTCCATCTGGCACGCTCGCTGGACAAATCAATTTGGGTGCCCCAGCAGATGTAGCTGTTTTTAGCAACGCAAACCACATCAACTGGCTAAAAATTAGTCACCTGTTGGAAGATGACATTCAACCTCTTTTCTTCGGGACATCTCCAATCGTGATCGTCACCCGACCTGGCAACCCAGCCAGGATCGAGGATTTTTCCGATCTCAGCCAACCCGATCTGATATTGCTTCATGCAGACCCGCGCAGTTCGGGGGCTGGAGAATGGAGTTTATTTGCCGAGTATGGCAGCACATACTTGGAAACAGGGGATGAGTCCACAGCCCTTTATCAATTGCAGGAAATCTGGTCTAACGTTCATCTGATGGCTCCTTCCGCCAGGGCTACCCTTACACTGTTCGAATTGGGTGCCGGAGATGCGCTGATTACTTATGAACAAGATGCGATGTTAGCTCAAGATCGCGGAGTTGCCCTGGATGTTGTGGTTCCTTCTCCCACCATTCTTACCCAATCAGCGGCTGTAGCCATTAATAAAAATATCACGCGGTCGGAACGGGCTGCAGTGCAAGCCTTTTTGGATTTCCTATCCAGCGCTCAAGGCCAAATGATCTTTGCCCACTACCACATGCGGCCGACCTCACCCGAAAGACCATGGCAATTCCCCCAAATCAGTACTTTCACCACTAAGGATTTGGGCGGTTGGGCCATTGTTTATTCTCAATTGCTTAAACCGTATTGGGAGAAGGAAATATTACCCGCAATTTCACTGGATGAAGATTCTTCAATTTTTAATTGGGAATAAAGAAATGCAAAAAACCTCTGATCCTGACCTGCAAAACAATCGACCGCAACCCCCCCCGAATCCCATCCCTTTGAGTGGTGTGGAAGGGTCATTGTCGATACCGGAGTCTCACTCTTTAGTTGAAATAAAAAAGTCTTGGTGGACTCGAGTTCGCATCGATAAAATCGGTTTGTTTATCATCAGCATATACCTGTTCATCCTGGCCATCATGCTTTTGAAAGACGGAGCTCGTGTGTTGACTCCGCTGATCCAGGACACCTTCCGGGTCACTAATACCGCCAACAGTCTCGGTTTCGGCTGGATATTTGCCTACATTATAATGAGCGGCTCTCCGGTTGCGGCCGCAGCCCTGGCGTTTTTTGACAGCGGAGTGGTCAGTAAATTAGGTGCCTTTGCTATGATTACTGGCAGCAGGTTGGGCGCCAGCTTCATCGTGCTCTTGATTGGTTTCCTGTACGTGCTGCGAGGCCGTAATCGCGCAACCAGTCTGAGTATGGGATTGTTGTCCTTGAGTATCACAGGGTCAACATATATACCTGCGTTCTTCCTAGGAATCTTCCTTCTGCAAACAGGTCAACTTGACGGAATTCAATTCAACCGCGGTGCCTTGCTTCATTCCACAACCGATCTCCTTGTAAGACCGGTTACATATTTTATATCGGGGGTTTTTCCTCAGTGGGTCGTTTTCTTCATTGGATTGGGGATTATCTACTTCAGTTTTAATCTCTTCGATAAATGTCTTCCCCAAATGGCCATCAAAGAAAGTCAGGTGGGATGGGCTTCACGCCTTGTATATCGCCCGGTTGTAATGTTCTTGTTCGGGGCTCTCATCACCTTAATCTCGATGTCTGTCAGCGTCTCGTTAAGCATCCTCGTTCCACTAAGCAACCGAGGTTTCATACGCCGCGAAAACGTGTTACCCTATATCATGGGTGCTAACATCACCACCTTCATCGACACCTTGCTAGCAGCTGTCTTGCTTGGCAATCCCCCTGCCTTTACAATTGTTTTTGTTGAGATGCTAACCATCACCCTGGTCTCTATGATTATTCTAATCTTGTTCTATCCGCGCTACCAAAGGATGATCTTAAATTTCGTAGCTTGGGTTACTGAGAATAATCGGAATCTGGCAGTCTTTCTATTTATCATTTTTTTTATACCTATCCTACTGATACTGATATAAAATACGAGGTCAATTTTCCATGCGTACTTTAATTATCATCAATAACTCCCCCCATGATGAGGGAGTACTCCAATACAGCGCTCAAATCATCGCAAAATCCAACGCAGAATCAACCATCATGATGATTATCCCTAAAAATCAGGGCGAGACACTCCAAAATGCAGAAATCATCCTCTCTCAAGCCCAAGATCGACTGGGGATTAATAAACTGCAAAAAAAAGTCCGGATTGGCACGCCGGTAAAAGAGATCCTCAAAGAAACGAAAGCTAGAGATTATGAATTATTAATCCTCGGATGCTTGTCCTCTCCAAGGTCAGATTGTCTTTCCCCGGGGTCAGGCTTTACCCAGATTGTTGAAGGAGTTCCTTGTTCTACTCTTATTATCAGAGAGAAGGCACCCCGAGTTAAACGTATATTGCTCTGTGATAGTGGGTCTGAATACGCTCAATCAACCAGGGATTTTACAACACGATTAGCAAATCTCATTGAAGGGGAAGAACAGATCACTATTCTACACGTTATGTCCCAAATCAGCGCAGGACCCGGGATCCGGGGAGAACAATTACGATCAGATGCCGATGTATTAATCAATGACCATACACCTGAAGGAGATCTACTTGAGCGGGACGTAGAGGAGATGAAACAGGCAGGGGTTCACCCCGACCCGAAGATCCGTCACGGATTGGTTGTGGATGAGATCTTGGAAGAAGCTAGAAATGGCGAGTATGATCTGGTCGTCATCGGTGCTCATATTCCTGTTGGCTGGCGGAAGTTTTTACTGGATAATATAGCCCGAAAGATCGTAACCCAAATTGACCGGTCAATTCTAATCGTCAAACCAAAAATGGGGTTCTGACCCGTTTGGTCATTTCCCATGGTTTATTCATGGATAGATTATCCAATTTCGATCTGTTGATGGCAGGATAATAACAAAGCATCGGGAAAAAAAGCAAAAAGGCCAGGAAGTTATTCTAGGCTGAAGATTTGATGAAATTACAGTAATTTCACATTAATTTTATGGTTCTCACCCAGCAGGCATTAAAATTTAATTCAGTCGATTGTTATTTCTTTTTTTTTACCTTTAGATAGGGCTAATGATTAAGTCCTATCTGAATCAATCATTAATCCATACCCTAAACCAGGCACAGTTATTAGATATTTCGGATTCGAGGAATCGGTTTCAATTTTACTTCGTAATCGATGAATAATCTGTCTCAGCATATCGTGATCTCCCCCCATGGGTCCCCAGACATGCCCAATTATTATTTCCTTTGTCATCACATGTCCAGCATTGATCAGTAAATATTGGAATAATCGATCTTCAAGCGGAGCAAGAGTAATTGGAGTTTGATTATCGATTGTGACCTCTCTTCTTGATTTCTCGTAGGTCAATTCTCCTATTTTGTTCACAGAAAGACCGGTTCGATGACCTGCTCTTCTTAATACAGCATTTACCCTGGCGATAAGCTGCCTTGGGCTGAATGGTTTAACAATATAATCATCAGCGCCAATTTTTAAACCTTCGACGACGTCATCTTCTTCACCTCGCACTGTCAACAAGATAATTGGCACATCCGACTCCTGGCGAATTTTTTTACAGACCTGAAATCCATCCAGTTTTGGCATGTTAACATCCAGGACAATAATATCAGGAGTTTCCTTGGACCACTGTTGAAGCGCTGATTGTCCATCATAGGAAAATATAATATCAAACCCTTCTCTCCGTAATGTGAAAGCTACCACATCAGCAAGAACTCGATCGTCATCAACAATCAGCGCTTTCATTTTTCAATTGCCTTCCTCATAAAGGGGAAGAGTCAAGGAAAAAACTGCCCCCCCCTGAGACTGATTCTCCACTTGAACTTCTCCACCATGAGCTTTAATGATTTCCTTTACCACCGAGAGCCCCAGCCCTGCGCCTACATCAGAATAGCTTTCAGCTGAGTCTAATCTCACAAAACGCTGAAATATCAAATTTCTCTGATTAACAGGAATTCCAGGACCCTGGTCAATGACTTTCACCTTAACCCATTTGTCCTTTGTTTCTACCTTGATTGTGATTCTCCCCCGATCGGGTCCATATTTGATCGCGTTTGACAAGAGGTTAACCAAAACCTGGACGATCCTGCGTTGATCCGCTCTAACGATAAGTGTTTCTGCTGGAAGATCCACATACAAATGCTGGTTATATTTTTTCATCAACGGCTGCATTGTAGAAACGGCTGAGGCAATGATTTTCCCCAGGTCAGCCCGACGAGGAGAGACCTTGAATTGTCCCGCTTCAATACTTGCGCTTTCTAGAAGATTATCTACAAAAGTCTGCAGACTGACAATCCCCAGGTGAAGAGAGGTTAATAATTCCTGAAGCTCTTCCCCTGAAAGATCATGGGATGTGTCATGGAGGAGTTCAATGGATGCCAACAGGGCAGATAGGGGGGTTTTAAATTCGTGGGCAATATTGGAAATAAAGATACCCAACAATCTATGTATCGCGTATTCATCACTAATATCACGAAAAACCAGCGCCACCTGGTCATCACCCATTTCTACTGGGGTCAGTTCCGCACCGGTTACCGCCAGGGTTGCATTTTTCCCATCCGCCAAAACAACATCGATATTCTGGCGTTGTCCTGGTTTGGGTATAACCTGGCTGAATGTCAAATTCGACTCCGGCAGCTGGAAGACCATATCACAGTCACGATTCAGGATATCCCGACTCTCCCAACCGGTGATTTTTTCTGCTCCCGGGCTAAAAAAGGTAATCATATTCGTTGAATCCAGGGTTATGATCCCATCAACAATCGAAGCCAACAGGTGTTCAACCCATTTTTTTTCCAGGCGCAAATAGGTCATTGTTTCTAACAAATCTCTCCGGGCATTTTCCAATGCATTGGCCACCTGTGAAATTTCCCAAACCGAAGTATTGATCTTTACTACCCCTGAAAGATTATCTTGACTAAAATCGTCCGCAATATCAGCAAGCTGGACTAGGGGTCTACTAATCTGTCTGGCAATAAGAACTCCGATCAACGATACAACTACAGCAATAGCAGCTATGCTAAATAACAATATTCTGAGCAGCTTAATCTGTGTATTCTGAATATCAGAAATGCTCAACATGATTTCAGCTTGGGCAAAATCGCTTTCCGCAAGCTGAAACCGGGTGGATATATAAGGGGTTCCATTGAATTTAAAACTATAGCCTTTCTCAATTTCTTGAATGGGTGCAAGAACATTCTCCAGGTCACTTCTTACAAGGGGAACTTCCTCCGGTGAAAGACTGTTTGCTATCGGGTCGTTACCAACCCAGACAATATGTTCTAAGCCTGTTTTCTCCTTCATGTCCATTAATAACACTCTATCAATCCAAATCCCAACGATCACATCCTTATTCCAACCTGGAATTGGATTCGCAGATGAAAGCCACAATTGTGGAACCTCGTCTTGGGAGACTACATGAAAACCAGGAGAGAGAAAATCATGGCAGAGCGTTTCCTGGGAAAGAGGAACCGTCGATGTTACTGCATCTTGTTCGGAATCACAGATAGCTATCAGATCAAGCAATGTGCCGTTTTGTAAGATCTTCAGGTAATTAAGTAAGTCGTCCCGATCACCATTAACAAATAATTCTTGAATAGTCGGACGCTGTGCTGTTAGCAGAGCTAAATTATTGATCTGGTTTTGCTGCGCCTGATAAAGCGCTTGGGTGGTTTTTTCCCCTTGATAGATTTGCGTCCATGCTTGCTGATTCAGTTGAGACCGAATCACCCATACCGCCGGGAAGCCAACTGCAGTCGCAATAATCACCACTACAGCGATTAAGAATAACATTATTTGAAATTGAAAACGCCCCAACCACTTATTATTCTTCATTTTATTATCATTTTACACCATCCTTATCCGCCTGCTTCTGGTAAAGAATCCAATTATCTATACCACTAAGGGAATACTGTGTCTCTCATTTCTAGATCAGAATAAGTACAAATCCTCACAATCTGACATCCTGTCCATGATTGCTAATAAACTAAAGCAAACCAGTTGGTACAATTTAAATTAATATGAACCTGGTCAATCTCCACGACAAAAAGCTATTAGCCGATTATTTCCGAAAAGATCCCTTCCTTCATCTATACAGCCTGGGAGACCTGGATGATTTTTTCTGGTCAAAGACCACCTGTTATGGAGTGCTCACGGGTAAATCCGTGGACAAGGTAGTCCTGTTATACCGTGGTGGAGCAATGCCCGTCTTGCTGGCGTTGTCACAACCTGGCCAGCTGGAAAAAGAATATATCAACCAGCTCATTCAACTTCTGCCCGACCAATTTTATGCTCATCTCAGTCCCGGGATAGAAAATTTTTTTTCAAGCACATTTGCTATCTCTGATTATGGCTGTCACTATAAGATGGGACTCCAGGATCCATCCCGGCTCGAAAAGGTTAATACTGAAAACACCTGTCCGCTCACAGAAATTGACCTGGAAGAAATCCAATCTCTTTATCAATCAAGTTACCCTGGCAATGCATTTAATCCGCGGATGTTTTTGACCCAGCAATACATCGGTTATAGAAGAGACGGCAGGCTACTAAGCATCGGTGGTGTCCACGTTTATTCCCCTGCCTTCCGGGTGGCTGCCCTGGGAAACATAACAACCCGTCCCGAATATAGAAATCAGGGACTGGGGAGGGCAGTAACAGCAAAACTTTGTTTATTTCTCCAGAAGAATGTTGACATTATCGGACTCAATGTCAAACAGGACAATTCGCCGGCTTTAAGCCTGTACCGGTCCCTTGGATTTAAAATTTCAGCTAAATATGGGGAATTTTCACTAAAAAAACGGCCTTAAACCATGAAAATCCCAAAAAATAAGGGAAAAATCAGAACTTTTTAAGGTTAAGGGGTTACAATAAGAGAGAAGAACAATCATCTTCCTCCTCGACAGAATCGAAGCAGAATCAATGATCCTTTCAATAAATAGTAAGATGATTATATAACCCGGGGTGTTTACACCTCGTCATAATAACTGTTGGGCGGTTTATAACGTATCAAAGATAAAGGAGATGTCATGGCTTTCACTTTTACAAATTCAAAGGGCAAGACCTATATCTTGCATGGAAATACCAGGGTACTGAAAAGCGGAAAAGAATCAACACTCTACTATTTTGCGAAAGAAGAAAAAGAAGGGAAAGCTCTCGACAGCGTTCCTGCAGGGTATGTGGTTTCTGAAAGCAAAAACGGATTGCCCGTACTGAAGAAGGCATAGTAAGGTAAAAAAAGTAAGCTGGATCATTCTGATCTAAAAGAACCAAAAAACCTTGTCAGTGTTCTACGCAGAAAGTATCCGCCCAACAACGGTGATCTGTTCTTTCCCGCCAATGAAATTTCTGACAAGGTTTATTCATTTAAGCAGCCAGCCCTAATACTGATTATTCCCCCACAGTAATATACATTTTTATATTTTCATAGGTTGATGGCCCAATGCCGGGGACTTTTTGGATCTCCTCGATCCTGGTAAACGTATGTTCTTCCCGGTAAGAAATGATTTTTTCTGCTGTGACTGGACCAATTCCCGGCAAGGTTACCAATACTTCCAAAAGTGCCTGGTTAATATTGATGAGAGAGATCATTTCCCCGGACTCTGACAAACCAAGAGCTCTTTCACCATTTTCTGCGCCGGAATTGATTTCAGCGCTATGATAAGGGACATAAATGTGGCTTCCGTCTTCCAGCAATGCGGCCAGGTTAATAGAACCTGGTCTAGCATTTTCTGTAAATCCCCCGGCGGCTTCCACCGCGTCCTCAACCCGGCTGTGAACTGGCAAAGAATAAACACCAGGAAATTTGACCGCACCATCTACATTCACCACTACAGGAGATGATGTGGGCGGGGGGCGCAGCAAAATAGCCCTACC
>CAZHHT010000033.1:0-28046 GCA_964532455.1 uncultured Anaerolineales bacterium | reverse complement strand
TCTATTATCCGGAAGTACTAAATTATCGACCTTTTTTCAGTGGACTCATTAATAATATTATAAACCCTAGTTAAAAGTGTTCATCTCTATTTCAGACACCGGCCTCGCTGCTGCCCGGAACGTTGAAGATGATAAAATTCCTGATTGCATCAAAACCGAACCCCGCCATTCAACGATAGACAGATTATAGTCACAATCAGTCACTAGTCCCACATTTAATTTTATTACTTGGAAACTGGAATAATAAGAACAAATCCGTAATGAGCGAAGTGATCCCCAATCAGGAATCGATCACCTCATCAACCTCATCCAGTTTTAAACTCAAGACCTGACTAGAGGAATCTTCCGACATGATAATGCCATAGATCACATCAGCTACCTGGACTGTATTCCGATTATGGGTAATAACTATAAACTGGGTATCTGAGCTCAATTCCCGGAGAATTTTCCTATACCGGGCAACGTTAGACTCATCCAGCATGGCATCTACTTCATCCAGGACACAGAACGGTGTCGGTGAAATTTTCAATAGGGAAAAGATCAATGCCGCTGCAATTAAACTCCGCTCTCCTCCTGACAGAAGGGATAAACCCTGGGTCCTTCGGCCTGGAAGCCTGACCTGGATATCAACCCCGGATCCGGTTAAATCATCCTGTTCGGTGAGGACCAGCTGTCCCTTACCTCCCCCAAATAACTGGGTAAAGATTTCTCTGAATTCCCCTGCAACTGCATTAAAGGTCTTCCTGAACTCCCGCTCCATTATTACATCCAGCTCAGCAATGACTTCCTTGAGGTCTGCTTCCGCTTTCCTGAGATCTGACAGCTGCTCAGATAAAAACTCATGCCTTTCATTAACTTCGCGGTATTCATGCTGGGCTTCAGGATTTATCGCGCCTAATCTCCTCAGCTGCGCTCGCTGTTCTCTGATAGTGCTGCCTAAATCACTGGATATTTCTTCTACAGTTGGAAGTTTCTCAACATATCCTTCCAGCGGTAAGGGAGTTGGACCAGAGATATCCTTGTTAAATTCCAATTCCACCAAGCCGATATCCTCTTTTATTCGTTCCTGAATCGATTCTAGTTTTTCGCTATTCCGGGTCAGGTTGATATCTGCCTGCGCATAAGCCCGTTCTGCATGGTTAAGGATTTGTCGCGCTTTTGCTTCTTTGCTCTGCAGTTCCCGCTGTTCCGTTTCATCTTCAGTAAGCTTTGTTTCAGTAGTATCGATCAATTTACGCAATTCAGATATTTCCTGCTGAAGTGTATTTTCCTGCTTTGCCAGGTATTTTGTTTCCTCACTCAAATCTGCAACTTGCGCCTGATACTGAATACCAAGTTCGCTGTTTCGTTGGACTCCGTTTTTCGCTTCCTGCCAGGTATTCTCTCGTTCCCCAAGCCGTTCTTCAACATCGCTTAATGCCCGTTCTGCGACAGCGGTTTGTGTTTCCCAATGTGCCAGCTGTTCTCTTTCCTCATCCAACGAAACCGCTCGAATGGCTGCAGATGTTTTCGATACTATTTCCTGCGCCTGGATTATGCCGGTTTGGATATTTTCAAGTTCAACGGAGATCCGGTTGATCTCATTTTCTCTTTCAGATGCTTCATCAACAATTGCTTGGTGTTGGGCGGTTTCCCATTCAATTTTCCTTTCTGCAGAATTACGATCCAGGGAGATCTGACTAAAATTATCCTCAATCGAGTTTTCATCTTGTTTCGCCTTAGACAGCTCCCCTTGTAATTCCTCTTCCTTTTCCTTAAAACCAATCAATTTTTGATTCACTCGCTGGATCTGTTCCTCTAGTTTGGATATTTGTTTGGATGAGGAGGAAATTTTCTCTTCCCAGGTTTTACGCTGGCGGGATCGACTAAGAGTGCTGGGTGTTCCTTCATTTCCGGCAATAATTTCGCCAGTGGTGTAAAATACTTCACCCCGGAGTGTTACTGCCTTCGTTCCAAGCGGTTGGTCCCTCAGAACCCTGCTTAAATCCTTCTTGTCCTTCATGACAAAAACACGCCCTAATAATAAATCGACGACTGGTTGAAATTTAGGGGGTATTGATACAAAATCCGCTGCTATTCCAATTAATCCGGGGATATTTTTTTCCAATTTTGGACGATCGAGGGTAATTAACCGATTTAATGGCAGCAATACACCTTTGGTAGTCTCATTCAGCAGCAGTTCCAATGCCTGGCTGGAATCCGTCTCCCTCTCCAAAATTACTGCATCGAGGTAATCCCCCAGGGCGGCGGCAATCGGTCTTTCATATTCCTCCGGTACCTCCAGAAAATTACTCAATGTACCAAGTGCCCCGGAAAGTTTGCCGGACCGGGATTGAGTGAGCAGCAATTTCGCGCCATTTGCATACCCTGCCAACTTTTGTTCCGCTTGCTGGAGAACATTCAATTCAGCGGACAGCCGGCTGCTCTTGGTTTGGGTTGAAGACAACTTGTCTTTCAGTTCCTGGCGGTATTTTTCCCCAGTAGCCTTCTCCTTCTGAACACTGATGAATTCCTTATCTATTGCTTCCCTTTTATCAGCTGCCTGATCAAGCTGCTTCTTAACTTCTTGATACCCCTTCTGGATTTTCTGGAATTGCTCTTCAGCGAGCTTGATTTGATCTGTCGCGACCTTTAGTCTGGTTTTATTTCTTTGCTTCTGATCCTGACGGTCAGTCAATCGAGACGTCAGCCGAATTTTCTGATCTGAATATTTTGAAAGTTCCTCTCTCGCAGTGGAAGATTCAAGCTCAAGAGATGTCAGCAGCTCCCGTTTACTTTCCAGTTCCTTGCTCGCTCGCTCCACATTCAGTTGTGATTCCTGAAATCGATTTTTATCTGCAGCCGCTTCTTGTTGGGATTGCTTAAGCCGTTCCTGGGTTATATCTACTTGTTCATCCAGACGTACCTTCTCGGTTTCCAAATCCTGGGATCTTTTTTCAAGGGAACGGATTCTTTCTTCAACTACAGCTCGGTTCCGGCTGATCTTTTCTTTTTCATCATGATGTTCAGCTAATTCCCTATGCCAGGAATTCAGCCTTGATCGCTGGGATTGAACCTTGACTTGATTCTCAGATAACTCACGGTCATAAACTGCCTGCGTGGTCCGTGCTTTATCTAAACTGAGACGTTGCTCCGCTTCCAGTTTTTTAGCTTTACGCAAATCCGTTTGAACCCTTGCCCAGTGATAGCCATACCACTCACGCAGAAGTGCTCTCAAGTCTGCTTTTACCTGATCATACTGCCCTGCCCTGATTGCCTGCCGTTGGAGGCTTTTTAAGCGGGGTTTTAATTCTGATAAAATATCATCTACCCGATCCAGATTGCGGTTAGTTTTTTCTAATCTCCTTTCGGCTTCTGCTTTTCTTGATCTGTAAAGCCCAATACCTGCTGCTTCCTCAAAGAGCATGCGTCGTTCTTCAGCTTTTAAGGATAGTGCAGCATCTACCAATCCCTGTCCAATGATAGTATAAGTTCTATCAGCTAACCCCGATTGACCTAATAGTTCATACACATCCCGCAGCCGAACCTGCTGTCTGTTTATCAGATATTCATTTTTGCCGTCCCGAAAAGCACGCCTCGTAATTGAAACTTCCGAAAAATCGATGGGAAGCCAACCCTCGCTGTTGTCGAACACAATGGTAGCAGTTGCCATCCCGGCGCGTGGACGCTGTTCAGAACCGGAATAAATCATATCCAGGGTCTTTTTTCCTCGCAGCAGTTTATAGGACTGTTCACCAAGTACCCATCGCACCGCATCGGCTATATTTGACTTACCGGATCCGTTGGGTCCGACGATAACTGTGATTTCATCAGCGAATATAAAATTCGTTTTGGTTGCAAATGTTTTAAAACCATTAAGTTCAATGGATTTTAGTCGCATGAATTCTCAGTTTTCCTTTACCTGGTTATGGGTGTTCTGTGATAATTGATCTAAGACCTCTTTTGCCGCAATTTTTGATGCTTCCCTTTTACTGCTGCCTTTACCTCGTCCGGAAACATTTCCTTCTATACTGACTTTAACTTCAAATACCTTCTCATGATCAGGCCCTATTTCATTAATTGTTTCGTACACCGGCGGGTTTAATCCTCTGGCCTGAATCCATTCTTGCAGCAGACTTTTTGGGTCACGAGGTTGGCCATTAACCAAGGCCTTGTCCAATGCCCGTACCAGATAAGGCTCAAAAAATGTTTCCACTGATTTGATCCCCTGGTCCAGGTAATAACTTCCTATCAGTGCCTCAAATCCGGCACATAATAAGGCATTCCTGGTCCTTCCTCCGGACGCAATTTCTCCCTGTCCCAGCCGCATCGCCTTTCCCAGCTTGATCAGCCGGGCAAATTCTGCCAGCTGTTCAGTGCGCACCATAGCTGTTCGGATCAGGGTCAGATCACCTTCAGCCATTTCCGGGTAGTGATGATAGAGCCAGGCTCCGACAATAAAATCCAGCACCGCATCCCCGAGGAACTCTAAACGTTCATTATCCTCTATTGCATCTGGATTTTCGTTTATGTAAGATCGGTGGGTTAATGCCCGGGTGAGAAGGGTAAGATTCTTAAAACCCAGTCCTACTCTTTGATTAAATTGAGGGGGAGATTCTATCCTCTCCCAGCCCTGAGGCTTATTCATGATTAACTCCCGGAACTCAGGGTCAGCGAACTTCCTCTTTTAAGAACCTCGCGGTCCATCAGTTCCAACATCCCGATATAATCGTACTAGACTGTGTTTTATTATACCTAATGCCTCGAGATAGGCAACGGTTCAAACACCCTTTAATCCATGTCCGGTTAATATGCAGACAATTGGTTCTGGGCATTCTTGATGAATTTGCTCCAAAGCGTTCCAAACCAACGCAGATGTCAACTCAACATGAATGCCAAGTTTTGCAAGTTCCTGTTGACCAGGTGTTATCTCTTGCTCACCAACCGCTATAAAACTTCCTCCGTTTTCTTTTACAACACGTAGTACTTTTTTCCCATGATAGGGAGTTGAGATCTGGACTCCCTCTGCAATGGTTTTTCCTTCAACTGTTAATACTGGCTCTTTATAATGGTTCTTATGGGCATTAAACAGCGGAGCGCATTCTGCAGCTTGAATACCGATTATCTTTGGAACCTGCGGTATTTGACCGCTTTGTTTTAACGCCTGGAAACCCAAAGCTATCCCCAGAAGCAAACTGCCGTGTCCCACAGGAAGAAGGATCGTGCCTGGAATTCCATTCATCTGCTGTACCAGCTCATAAGCTATCGTGGCTATTCCTGCTGTTCCCTGAGGTAAAAAAGCATGACTGGCATAGATTGCACCTCCTTCAACCTCCTGGAGAACCGCCTCAGCAGTCTTTGATCTGGAACCAGGAACTGTAATTACATCAGCCCCATAACTTTCAATTTGGGATCGTTTAGGTCCAGACGCATATGAGGGAATAAAAACCCTGGCTTGAATCCCTGATCTGGCAGCATAGGCTGCAAATGATGCGCCTGCATTGCCCGATGAATCCTCTACCGCCTCTTTCACTCCGGCAGCAACCAGCCAGCTCACCAGAACAGCAGTACTCCGGTCTTTAAATGAACCGGTCGGATTTAAACTTTCGAGCTTAAAACCAACCTTCTTCCCAAAAACATGACTCCATATCAGTGGCGTATCTCCCTCTCCGAGGGTAATCAGCGGTGCCCCGATCGGAAGAGAAAAACTATGCCGATAGCGCCAAATACCGGGCAGCCCGGGTTCAACTTTTTCAGAGGAATAAGTTATCCCCTCAGAAAATCCGAACAACCCACCACAATTTGGACATAGATGCGGCAGGGAATCTTTCGGATATGGCTGGTGGCATTCCAGGCAGGTAATCATATTTCATTTCCTCCTGAATCTTCATTGTTCAAACGTTAAACAGCTAGATAGTAATTCATTGATTCCCCAGCTGATAAACGATTTATCATCCCCCGCTTATATGCGGGAAAAACGCAATCTCTGCCTGGTCTGGCAAAGAAGTATCATCATCGGAAAATATCTGGTTCACAGCTGTGAGCATTGATTCCATTGCCGGACCGGCATGAGGATACATCTCAGTAATCTTCTGTTTAAGATCCTGGACGGTTGATCCAGCGGCAAGCTCAATCTCCATTCCCTTTAGACCAATTATTGCCCGGATAGTAGCAAAAAACAACACCTGCACTTTTATCATTTGGTCAGACCCTTCTCCCTTTAAAAACTCCCCAAACGTCATCTACTGATAAGCGACTTTCTGGTGCCATTATACCTTACTGCATTTTGACCATTTTTCAGATCTCGTGAATAAATTTTCCGATAAATCCTTTGGCAATCATTTAAATCGCAGCTGCCCGCCAGTTTTACTAGAAATACAACTCCAAAAAACGTGCGTGTTATAATGCAGGCGATGGAAAACACCTTTGGCAAGTGGAAAAATGGTCTTTCTCAGACCAGGAAGTCAACTTTTGGGAAAATCGCGGCATTTTTTGGAGCGAGCGAGATCTCCGAGGATGCCTGGGTAGAGCTGGAGTCACTCTTCATTCAAGCAGATATAGGCGTTAAAACCAGCCTTGAGCTGCTGGACAGGGTCCGATCCCGGGTTGAACAGCTGGGCTTGATCCGGACTGAGGAGTTAAGGCAGGTAGTTAAACAAGAATTACGATCCAGTCTGAAATCACCGCCGGAACTGACCTGGAACCACAAACCATCCGTGATCCTGATTGTAGGAGTTAATGGATCTGGGAAAACCACTACCCTGGCAAAACTGGGTACAAAATTCCAGACACAGGGATTTAGCGTGCTGTTCGCGGCAGCGGATACCTACCGAGCTGCTGCTGTAGAACAAATCCAAGTCTGGGGAAAGCGATTGGATATACCCGTTATCGCAGGACAAAAAGATGGCGATCCAGGAGCTGTGGTATATGACAGCATTCAGGCTGCTATCTCCCGCAACAAGGATATCCTCCTAATTGATACCGCGGGGCGGTTACATACCAGGTATAACCTGATGGAAGAATTAAAAAAGATCCACCGCGTCGCTGGCAAGGCACTGGCCGGAGCACCGCATGCAACCTGGTTGGTTATGGATGCAACAACCGGTCAAAATGCTCTTCACCAGGCTCAAGCATTTAAGGAAACCATCCCTTTGGATGGCATTATCCTGGCAAAATTGGATTCCTCAGCAAAAGGAGGTATGGTATTTGCCATCCAAGAAAGACTCGGACTTCCAGTACTATTCGCCGGGTTAGGCGAAAAGCCGGAAGATCTGATGACATTTAATCCGGAAGCATTCATCAAGGGACTATTAAACCAAGGTTAACATGTCTCTGAATTTGAAATTAAAACGATATCAAAAAGACTTTGACCATTCCTACTGTTTCGGAGTCTATCCCACCCTGGAACTCTTAACCTACCGGCCGGAATCTGTTCTGGCCGTATTGCTGCATTCCAAGGGTTTGGAAAATCAGGGTATAACAAAGATCCGTAATCTATGCCGCGAACAACAGATTGAAATCATAGAAAATGACAAACTGGTGAATAAACTTGCCTCCCGGGGGAATACTTATGCAATTGGTGTATTCCAGAAATTCAACACGGATCTTGATGCGGCAGAAAATCATCTGGTTCTGGTTCATCCATCGAGTATGGGAAATTTAGGGACCATCATGCGCACAATGCTGGGTTATGGAAAATATAATTTGGCTTTGGTGGAACCATCTGCTGATCCGTTTGATCCGAAAGTCATCCGGGCCTCCATGGGATCGATCTTCCAACTCAGGATAAAATCCTTTCAGGAATTTACCGATTACTGGGGTTCATACGCAGATCATGCACTTTATCCATTAATGACAAATGGTAAAATAGCTCTCCCAGAAGTTGAATTCCAGCCGCCTTACTCGTTGGTATTCGGGGAAGAAGCCAGCGGTCTAGGAGATGAATACCTTCAGTTTGGAACCAGTACCAGGATTCCCCAGCATAATGCAGTCGATTCACTGAACTTAGCTCTCTCAGTCGGGATTACTCTCTATCACAGTTGGGTAAAGGAAAATTAAATTCACAGCATATCGGGGCAAAGTAAAAACGGTTATTATAGCAATATACAAATTTGATTAATAGTAAGAACCTTACCTAACAGGTACAATAATTATTCAATTTTTTGGAGAAAATTCATGGAATCCTTATACACAATTCTTAAAGAGAGTCAGAAAAAAATTCAAAACCTGCTGGAGCGTCTTTGACGTAGCTGAAAAAGTAGAAAAACTAGAAAAGCTACGGGAGGAATCGCAAGCAGTAGATCTATGGGATAACCAGAACAGAGCCAGGAAGGTGATGAAAACTCTTTCTGCCCTGGAAGAAGAAATTAAGGGATGGACAGCCCTGGAGCAGCAGCTCAAGGATGCTTTGGAATTAGCAGTCTTGGAAGATGAAAACCTACAGGAAGAACTGAAGGCTGAAGTCGAGATCATCCAGGCAGAGATCGAAAAGAGGGAGTTTAATGCCATGCTTTCCGGTGAGTATGACCGGGGAGATGCCCTGTTGGCCATCCATGCCGGCGCCGGCGGGAATGATGCCCAGGATTGGGCTGAGATGGTGCAGCGAATGTACCTCCGCTGGGCAGAAAAACGCGGATTTGAAACAGAGACAATTGACTTAACCCCCGGAGAAGAAGCAGGAATAAAAAGCACAACGATCTCCATCAGTGGTCCATATGCCTTCGGATATCTCAAATCTGAAAAAGGCGTACACCGCCTGGTGAGAATCTCCCCTTTTGATTCATCCAATAGAAGGCATACATCATTCATTTTGGTGGAAATCCTGCCCCAGGTTGAGGACGACAGCAGCATCAAGATCAATCCCAACGATCTGCGAATCGACACTTTCCGTTCTGGCGGCGCAGGGGGACAGAGTGTACAGAAAAATGACACGGCAGTGCGTATCACTCACATCCCAACAGGAATTGTTGCCAGCTGTCAAAATGAGCGTTCCCAGACTCAAAACCGCGAGATGGCAATGCGGGTATTAATAGCACGCTTGGCGGAATTAAAACTGCGTATCCGGAAAGAGAAAATTGAAGAATTGAGGGGTGAATACCAGAAAGCTGAATGGGGAAGCCAGATCAGGTCTTACGTCCTGCACCCATACCAGATGGTGAAAGATCACAGAACAAACTTCGAGACCAGTAATACAGAAGCCGTTCTAGATGGCGATCTGGATCCTTTTATTGAATCATACCTGCGGACGACTTTGGGGGAAAAAAGAAATTCATAACCAATCATAATTAGCTGGTGTTATAAATTTCAGTAGATGAAACAAAAGGGGGCCTTTTCATAACTCGTCTGCGTTTTTACAAGTGTTAAATGGAGATATCTGATGAAAATAAAAATTGGTCGAATTTTGCTTGGCACTGTACTCGTTCTACTGATTCTGGCTGCAGTGATAGCAATAATCTCCCCACCCCAGGTCCGAAGTACAGCAAAAAAATCCTTTCCCCTGGTTGAGGGAGAAATTCAGACTACAGGTCTGGATGGCAAGGTGGAAATCTACCGGGATTCCTTCGGCATTCCGCACATCTATGCAGGAAATCACCATGATTTATTCTATGCCCAGGGCTATGTCCATGCCCAGGATAGATTCTGGCAGATGGACTTCTGGCGTCATCAGGGTGCTGGAAGGTTATCTGAGTTATTGGGGAAACCGATGGTGGAGACAGATAAATTCCTACAAACCTTGGGATGGGAGAGGGTTGCAAAACAGGAACTCGACCTGCTAGGGCCGGATGAACTTTTCATCCTCGAAGCTTATTCTGAAGGGGTGAATGCTTACATTCAAGATAAGTCTGGAACAGAGCTCAGCCTTGAGTATGCCTTCCTTCCAATTCTTAATTCTGGATATGAACCAAAACCCTGGACACCCTTGAACAGTCTTACCTGGGGAAAGGCAATGGCCTGGGATCTGAGGGCTAACCTGGGAACAGAAATTGACCGGGCTAAACTATTAAAGGATATACCGGCGGATCAGCTAGAGTTTATCTATCCGCCCTATCCCCAGGACCACCCTTTGATCGTTCCGGATTTCCCCTTATCTAAATCTTCATCTGATCAATCACTTTATCCCAAAACCACCCAAAATCAACCTGTCAGCATCAATCCTTTATCAGCGATTGCTCCTCTTTTACAATCCATCCAATCCAGGGTTGAAGATCTGGATAGTATCACTGGAGGTGGTTTTGAATCGGTCGGTTCTAACAGCTGGGCAATCAGCGGTGACCTCACCGATACCGGGAAACCCTATCTGGCCAATGACCCGCACCTGGGTTCCCAGATGCCATCGATCTGGTATGAAGTTGGCTTGCACTGTCTGGAAAAAACAGTTGAGTGCCAATTGGACGTAGCTGGGTTTTCATTTGCAGGAGTTCCCGGAATAGTCATCGGCCATAATGATCGAATCGCCTGGGGTCTTACTAACGTTGGACCTGATGTTATGGATCTCTATATTGAAAAGATTAATCCTGACAATCCCACCCAGTACGAAATGAATGGGGAGTGGATAGAAATGGAGATAATTACTGAAACGATCCGGGTTGCCGGAAAAGATCCAATAGAGCATGATGTTTATCTTACCCAGCATGGTCCGATTATCGGATCAGTTTATGATTTGGATGAATTTGCCGAAAATACAACCCTGGCAATTCCTGAGAATTATGCCCTGGCCATACGTTGGACTGCCCTGGAACCGAGCTGTATTTTCTGTGCCATATGGAAATTCAACCTGGCGCAAAACTGGCAGCAGTTCCGGGAGGCCGCGGCAGATTTTATTGTACCGTCTCAAAACCTGCTCTATGCAGATGTAGAGGGAAATATCGCCTATCAAATGCCGGGTAGGATTCCCATCAGAGCGGCGGGACACGATGGAATGCTGCCTGTCCCGGGTTGGACAGGAGAGTATGAGTGGCAGGGATATATTCCTTTTGAAGAACTTCCTCACTCCCTCAATCCTCCAGAAGGTTATATAGTAACAGCCAATAATGCTGTCGTGGGATCAGATTATCCCTACATGATCACGGCAGAATGGAATCGCGGCTTCAGGGCACAGCGAATTGTTGACATGCTGGAGGCGGCGCCTGATCCAATTACTCAAGCTTATATCAAACAAATGCAGGGAGACAATCAGGATTTACTGGCAAAAACCCTGGTGCCAATCCTGCTGGAAATACAATTTTCCGATTCGGAGTTAACTGAGGCACAGGGGCTATTAAGAGCTTGGGACTATCAAGCGGATCTGGATTCCGCGCCAGCAGCGCTGTATATGGTCTTCTGGCAAAATCTGGTAAACAATACAGTCCAGGATGACATGCCGGATTATCATCACATTGGCGTGGCATCCAGCGCAAAGGAAATCATCCGACTCTTGATCAACGCGCCAGAAAACTCCCTCTGGGACGATAAGACCACCAGCAAGATTGAAAACCTGGAAGACATCTTCCGCCTGAGCTTTGAGGAATCCTACAAGGAAATTACAAAAGAACAAGGAAAAGATCCGGCATCCTGGAAATGGGGCGACCTGCACACGATCACATTTCACAACCAGGTCATGAACAGCTTCCCTATCATCAAGACTGCTTTCAACCGGGGTCCGTACACAGCGTCTGGTGGAAACGAAATTGTCAACGCAACTGGCTGGGATCCCTCTAATCCCTATGTGATTGATTGGCTGCCGTCAATGCGGATGATTGTTGATCTCAGCGATTTATCAAACTCGCTCACAATTCATACCACCGGGCAGTCGGGACATGCCTATCACCCCCACTATATTGATATGGCAGACTTGTGGCGGACAATTCTATACCATCCCATGCTCTGGGATTTAGAAAAAATTAAGCAGGAGGCAGAATCTTTGCTTCTTCTTCTCCCTTGATACATTGTCTTGAGTCGGATCAAAATACCTATTTGGGGCTGTCTCATAAAGCAGCCCCTTTTTGAATACCCGGTTATTTATTTCCGGACTCTTAACTATTCCCCACTCACAACATTCTAGCGTATCAACTTTCAAACCTTTCAACCCATCTTGAGTCGCCCTTTGACAGGCTCCCTTCGATACTTCCTTCAGCCGCAGGACAGGCAGGATAAAATCAGGATGCCGGAAACTCCAAATTTACGGCAACCGGCGTCTTGAGTGTTCGAGCCCTTCGATTCCGCTCAGGACAGGCTTGCGAGAACTTATCGAAAGGCGGAGTTCATCCCAGCTGCCCTGAGCCTTTCCGTTTCCACCTCGTTTGCTCTCCGCATTCTCTCAGAACAGGTTTGTCGAAAGGCTCAAGCTGATAATAGAAAACTGCTTACTGAACACACCCCCTTGTCAAGATAAGGGTCTTTGTGTATAATATAGAACAAACGTTCTATTCAAACACTACCGGCAGATATGCTTCCAACCCGTGTTGTAAATTCTCTCAAATATCTTATTTTCCCAGCCCAGTTTGTCAAATTGGACCAGCCGCTGAGCCTAGCCCTGGCCCGCCTGGCTAAGGAGGAAAAACAATCCCTGAATGAAGTAGGCAAAAAGATGTTAAGTTTTGCCCTGCAGCACCGCCAGGAAGCGGCAAGAAATCTAAAAACCTGGCAATCTCTCACCCCGCGCGAAAAAGAAATCACCGCCCTGGCCTGCTTAAGCTACACCAACAAAGAAATAGCAGACCAGCTGATCATCTCCCCAGCCACTGTCAAAACCCACCTGCGCAATGCCAAACGCAAGTTCGGGCTGCGCAGCAAACTTGAGCTCCGTAAAATCCTGTCCGATTGGGATTTCTCGCAGTGGGCAGCCTGATTAGCCCTCCTCCTTCAGGGTAGCCCTTTTTTCATCCCTGATTTCAGCCAAACGGCGATAGCTCTGTCCCCTCCAACCTGATAAGGTTGGAGCATGAAACTTATCCCTGTACCCTATTCCCCTACGCTGCAGCTGCTGGTCGCTCCTTCTTCCTTCCAGCGGAAAGCAGCCATCACGTTTATTGCGGAACTGGCCCAAACCGGTCCGGTCCGCGTGCTGGATGGAGGCAACCGCTTTGATGTCCTGAGTTTAAACAGAGAACTCAGGCGAAAAGACCTCCTGCTCTACACAGCGCTGGAGCATGTCCAGGTCGCACGGGCTTTTACCTGCTATCAAATGACAACTCTGCTGGAACAGCCCACTCCCGGCGGAATTCCAACGCTGGTTCTGAATCTGCTCACCACCTTCCAGGACGAGAACACATCGCTTCTCGAACGCCTCAGGCTGCTGGAAACCAGTTTGTATCATCTACAAAAAAAAGCCCGGCACAGCCCGGTTTTGCTGATACTTCATCCCCAACCCACGGAAGAGCCTTTCCTGGCTCGCATCAGGGAAACCGTTGACCGGGTTTGGGTTTTCGAACCTCAGCATCCCGCTGTGCAACTCTCACTGCTTTGACAGGAACCCCTATGGGACGAACTGTATCCTCAATTACCCAAACCTTCCTCAAGGAACGCGCGGCATTTGCCCGCTTCCGACGTGCCTTGCGAAGCAGCGACCAGCGCGTGCTGGATGATCTGTTTGCCTCAGCTCAAAAACACCTTTCCGCCGCTTCGTACGCTTCCCACGCGCTGCCGTTTGAAACCTTCCTGCTGTCCATGCTGCTGGAGGAACACAAAGAGATCATCCGCTTAAGGCGGGAGGTCACGGAGCTCCGTCATGTCATCCAGCAATGAATTCCACGGCTGGCTGCTGGACATTTACCCGGATCCCATCCAGGGAGTAATCCTGTGGCTGCTGGACGAGGACGGCATCAGACGCCACCGGCTGCACCAGGCTTTCCCAACCGCCTTTTACGTTCACGGCGATAACGGCAGGCTGCGGATTTTGTGGCGCTATCTAAAATCTTTGTCTCTTCCTATCCAGTTGTCGCGCGTTGAGCAGCAGGATCTATTTAAGGAACAGCTCCTCCCCGTTCTGAAAGTGCTGACCGAGACACCCAGTGCGCAGGAGCAGCTCTTTCACCACCTGAAAACAAGTTTTCCGGATTTAACGTATTACAATGCCGACATCCCGCTTGCGCTCCGTTACGCAGCCCAGACCCGTGTTTTCCCCCTGGCGCGCTGCCGGGTGCTGGCCACTGATGAGGGAGAGATTGAGGCACTGGAAACCCTCGATTCGCCCTGGATGATTGATACCCCTCCGGTTCCCTTGCTGGTGATGGTTCTGGCTCCCGACTGTAATCCGGATCATAGGGAACCTGTCGAACTCAAAGTCCATCTGGAGGGAAAACACTACCGCTTCCCCTTCAAGGAAGAACGGGGGCTGCTGATCAAACTCCGGGCCCTGCTCCGCCGCTACGATCCCGATCTGCTACTTACTGTATGGGGAGATAACTGGCTGATCGCAAAACTTCACCAGCTGATGGAAAAACACCAGATCACACTCCCCCTGAGCCGGGAGCAAGGCCGCGGCATCGAACGCCGGGAAGAGCGCTTTTATCATTCCTACGGCGGGGTGATCTACCGCGGTCCTCAGGCGCGCCTGTTTGGCCGGATTCACATTTCCACAGAAAACACTGTTATGTATCACGATTATGGGCTGGAAGGAGTGTTTGAAATGGCCCGGGTTACCAGCCTGCGGATTCAAACCGCAGCCCGAGTCTCTCCTGGCACCGGGATTTCCTCAATGCAGATCCTGACTGCCCTGCGTCAGGGGGTTCTGGTTCCCTGGCACAAACAGCAGGTGGAACGTTTTAAAACAACATACAATCTGCTCCAGGCTGACCGGGGAGGCCTGGTTTACCAGCCGACAATCGGTCTCCATTCCCAGGTAGCAGAAATTGACTTCACCTCCATGTATCCCAGCATCATGGAACACTTTAATATCTCCCCGGAAACCGCAGGAAAAGGCCGCGCTAACGGCACTTTTGTGCCCGAACTGGAAATGACTATTGATCAGGATCACCGCGGGCTGGTTCCTGATACGCTGCAGCCGCTGCTCGAAAAAAGGATTAAACTCAAACAGGCATTAGCCATCATGAACCCGAAAGATACCCGGTATCTACCTTACAAAGCCCAATCGTCAGCCCACAAATGGCTGCTGGTGACCTGCTTTGGATACCTGGGATATAAAAACGCCCGGTTTGGACGAATCGAAGCCCATGAAGCAGTTACAGCCTATGGCCGGGAGGCGCTACTGCGGGCCAAGGAAGCTGCCGAGGATTTGGGGTACCGGGTCCTCCACATGTATGTGGACGGTCTCTGGGTTCAAAAAGAAGGGGCTTCCAAGGTAGCTGATTTTCAGCCCTTGCTGGAAGAAATTCTGGACCGTACCGGTCTGCCGATCAGCCTGGATGGCGTTTACCGGTGGATTGCTTTTTTAAGCTCACGTCCAGACCCCCGGGTGCCTGTGGCTAACCGCTATTTCGGTCTGTTCCAAAACGGCACCTGGAAGGTGCGGGGGATTGAGGTGAGGCGTGATGATGCCTCACGCTGGGTAAAAAATATCCAGTTGGAAATGCTCACCCTGCTCGCAGATGCCCCTGATGCCGGAAAGCTGGTGGAACAATTGCCGCGAATTCACACCCTGCTGCAAACCAGACTGGCGGCTTTGAGGGAGCAAAGGGTTTCCCTGGAGGAACTGCTGATATCCCAAAAGTTAAGTAGAACACTGGGAGAATACAAAGTGCTCTCTCCTGCAGCCCGGGCTGCTGCCCAGTTGGAAGAAATCGGCAAACACCTGATCCCGGGACAGCGGGTTCGGTTTCTCTATACCCGGGGAAAACCCGGTGTGTATGCCTGGGATCTTCCGGAACGCCCTGATCCCGGTGTGATAGATACAGATAGATATGCGGAACTGCTCTGCCGGGCAGCATTTACCATTCTCCAGCCGCTGGGAGTTAAGGAACAAACCCTGCGCTGGTGGATGTTCACCAATGCCGGATATGGTGCTCCTCCCGGGTTTTTACCCGACTCCTGCTCACAGGAAATTCCCCTTCTGGGAGACCTTTTTCTTCCAACATCCCACCTGGCCCCGGTTATTCTCTAATCTGGTCCAGTCTCTGAGCTCTGAATGGTAAAGGTCAGCTAACACAACTCCTGTCAATCACGTGTCAATCACCTTGACACAATGCCTGCCACTCCGTATAATCTACCTGCTGTATAACAAAGGAATTTTCACGATTATTCGTGTCGAGATAAGAGCAGGAGTTAATGATATGACACCTCTACCAAAACAACGAACTTCCCACGGCCGAAAGAACCGCCGGCGCGCGCATGACGCGTTAAAACCGAAGCAGTTGGTGCAGTGCAGCAATTGTGGTGAAAAACGTCTTCCGCACCGTGTTTGCCCCCATTGTGGTTTCTATCGGGGCCGCGAGGTTGTAGCAAAATAAAAGCTTTACTGTCAATTTTGAAAAACTCTCAGACTGGCCGTGACTCTCACGGCCGTCTGTGTTTTAATCATCAATGGGTTATAATAGAAAACATCCATATTTGAGCAATAAGTCAACAACTTGGGAGTAATTATGGCAACAACTGAACGTCCCCCGGGAAAGACAACCATCGCCCCTGGTGTTCTGGCGACAATTATCAAATTAACCGCGCTTCAAGTAGACGGTGTCAGCCGCCTGGCGCAAATCCCCAGCAGCGTGAATACGTTATTCAGCCGTAACCGCAATGACGGTGTGGAAATCACAGTTGAAGAAGACGGTCGGGTTTATGCGGATTTGCATTTGATCCTTACCGACAAGGTCGAGATCCGCGAAACAAGCAAAAAAGTCCAGGATGAGGTTTCCGAGGCTATTTCCAAAATGGTTGGTATGGATGTGGGATCGATTAATGTACACATCGAGGATATTGATTATCAGAATAATCAATCCCTCGAGGCCTGAGTAGTATGAAGGACCGAACCAGAGCGCGCGGGGTTGCCCTCCAAGCTTTATATGAATTAGACGTTACCAATCACCCTGTTGGCACAGTTTTAATTGAACGTACCGCAGATTCTGAGTTGGATGACGACCTGGTTTTGTTTTTCCGCTCAATCGTTCTGGGAGTTTGGCCGATCCGGCAGGAATTAGACAGTTTTATCGCTGATCATGCGCCTGATTGGCCATTAGACCAGGTAGCAACTATTGACCGAAATATCATCCGAATTGCCCTCTGGGAATTTGCAGTGGCTGACGACACTCCGCTGAAAGTGGCAATCAACGAAGCAGTAGAATTGGCAAAAACATATGGCTCTGACAGCGCTCCCAGGTTTGTAAACGGCGTACTGGGCAGCCTGGCGGACAGACAACACGAAATAACACAATCCATTCAGCAAATTCAATCTCAAAAAACAGATTAATCATTATGAATATTTTCGGTATTGGTCCCCTGGAAATTATATTTGTCCTCATAATTGGAATCCTATTTTTAGGTCCGGAAGGAATGATCGAAGCGGGTCATAAATTAGGCAAATTTATGAGTTCTACCATCCGCTCCCCTTGGTGGCAGAATGTTCGCCGGGGCGTGAATGAAATACAACATCTACCCCAACGCTTAATGCGGGAAGCTGAACTTGAGGAACTGAATGAAATCAAGAAACTGACAAAAGACAGCTTGCAGAGTATAGGAAATAAGGATTTAATAAATGCATCCTCCTGGGTTGGGAATACACCTTCCACACCTGCTCAGGAAAAAGAATTGGAATCAGGGCCGGGAAAAGATTCGGATTTGGAGAAGATCAAAGATTAGCATTTATTAAATAAGCAATTGATCATTTATTAGTTTTCGATCATTTCAGCACTTCTTAGTAGAAACAAATTTAGCAAGAGCATCCTGAGTTTTTATCTGCAAATTATGGGGAAAGCAATCAGGTTTTTCCCTAAATTACTCGGTTCCACAGTTATCGGTTTTCATCAGATTACTAAAAAAACGCACAAAGATTAACGGCAGCAGTCGGTAATTTTTACTCGTGTAATAATACCTTCTACCCGTCAAACAAGACGAAGGGAGTGTGAATCTATGAGACCTGTCTATGCAATATCTGGAGGGGTATCCAAGTTTGCTAAAGCCCGTCCGGACAAGAACTATCAGGCGGTAATCAAGGAAGCTTATGATTACGCCATTGATGACCTGGAATTAAGTTACCCGGCCTTCACAAACAACGTGGATGGTTCTGTTGCATCCTATTTTTCCGATCACTTCAGCCGGCAGCTGATGGCCGCAATTATGGCCCAGGATTACCTGGGATTGTGTCCAAAACCCAGCCATCGGGTAGAAGGGGGAGGAGCTACCGGCGGCATATGTTTTCAGGAAGCCTGGAAATCTATCGCCAGCGGGCATATGGATGTCGTTGTTGCTTATGGATTTGAAACCATGAGCCATGTTGAAACCTGGAAAGGCAACGAGTTTATTGCACTCGCCTCCGATGTCTCCTTTGATTACCCCGTGGGAGGGTTTTATTCCGGTTATTATGCCATGATGGTCACCCGCCACATGAAGGAATTTGGCACTACCGTAGAGCAATTGGCTCATGTCAGTGTAAAAAACCATCTGAATGCGTTCCATAATCCCTATGCTCAAAAGAGGAATCGCTATACCATTCAAGATGTGCGCGAAGCCACAATGGTCGCTTGGCCGTTGACCAGGTTGGACATTTGTGTCATGTCTGATGGAGCTGCGGCAGCGGTTCTAGCCTCAGAAGAAGGAATTAAGAAGCTGGAAAAAGCGGGAGCCAAGATCTCCCGTCCCCTTGTAAAAGTAACCGGGATTGGAAGGGGAACTGACGCTATGCGGATGTCAGATCGTCCGCATGTTGACTTTGACGATTTTATTCAGAACTATGCAACCCAACAGGAAAAAGATTCCCAGGAAACGATGAAGTATTATCAGGATCTCTGGGATCACGGCACCCGCTATCCGGGAGTCCATTCCTTCAGAGCTGGGCGTACAGCGGGAAATATGGCTTACAAACATGCTGCTATCCAGGATCCATTAACTGAATTGGATTTTGTTGAGCTGCATGATGCATATACTTCCAGCGAAATCCAGACGTACGAGGATCTTGGGTTGTGCCGTTATGGTGAGGGAGGTCCATTTGCCGCTTCGGGGAAAGCATTCCTCCCAAATATTAAGTATGGATTGGATCTGATGGATGAATCAATTTGTCCGGTAAATCCTTCTGGCGGATTGATCGCCTGCGGACATCCCGTCGGTGCAACAGGTTTAATGCAAGCAGTATTTGCGATCTGGCAGCTGCAGGGCTCTATCCACAAGCATTTTAAAGACAAAACCCTGCAGGTAAAAGATGCCCGGAAAGGTGCTATCCACTCCCATGCTGGTACGGGAACCTATGTAACAGTCAGCATTCTGGAAAAGGAATAGGGAGAAACTATGGCGAAAATACCAAAAAAACAAGTTGAATCACTGGGTGGAACCATTGTTCACAATCTGCCGTTTCCCCTGGAAACTTCTCCGGAAGCTTTAGCCTGGCTGAAAAAAATGGCTCCAATCCAGATTGAACAACCTTACAGTATCGTGTACTTACACTCGTACGCTCAGGATAGTCCCTGGTTTGCAGGATTAACAAATAAAAAAATCCTCGCAAACAGGGACCCTGAAACCGGTTACACCTACGCAACACCCCGGGGTCATGATATGTATACCGGTAAGGAAACAGATTGGATCGATATCACCGAAAGAAAAGCCACTGTGCACACTTTTACGGTCTGCTACTTCGGATCAGAATCTTTTTTAGAAGATACACCATATGTCTTAATCCAGGTTGAATTTGAAGGGGTAAATACTTTGCTGCTCAGCAGACTGCTGGGAATTGACCCGGAACAGGCAAACCTGGACTGGATTGGAATGGAGTTAAAACCGCAGTTCCTCAGGAATAGCAAACTCAAACCGACTGACGTGTATTTTATACCTGCTTGAAAGTAGAAAAAGAAAGGGGCTGTCAAAAAAGTCAGCCCCTTTCTTTTTCATGTGCATACTAACCCAATCTAGTCTATAATCTAGGCAATCAATTCCCAACCACTATATTGAAGGGCTAGTTTGTGGCCAAATCGAAACGTTCTGATTTAGGTACTCCAATTACAAGATATCACCTTCGGGAAATCCACTGGCGGGATCTGCTTACAGTTTTTTTCCCCCTAACTTTGGTGGTTTTAGCTCCTGTAGGTTACGGACTATGGCGTACATTGTATGGTTATTCAAGTTTTGGGCCAGCAGCTGCCTCCTCCTGGGGCAGAACCTGGTTTCTGATTGGCGCTTTCCTGGTTATCCTGCTGCTGTTCTATACTTTAAGCAGGCTAAAAAAAGCCCACACTTGGATTGAAGTTTACTCGTGGGGCCTTTTTTTACATTATCCTCCCAGTCGCAAAAGGTTGCTCAACTGGGAGGATATTCAAGGTATTACTAGTTATTCAGTTAACAAGTCTTTTTTACGGTTTATCAACAAAACCAGGCACTACTTGATACTTCACTCCCGTAGATACCCCCCCCTTCATAGTCATCCAGGCCTCCATGACCGCGAAGGACTTAAAAGGACGATCAAGAAACAAGTATATACTCGGTTGAGACCCAGATTCCTCCAGGCTTTTCGAGGTGGTAAAATCATACCCTTTGGAGAAGTTGCCATCTCAAAACAAAAGATATCGCTCCCAAAACAGGAAATCCCCTGGGAATATGTTGATGGCATTACAGTTCAAAAGGGAATATTTATAATCAAACTGTCTGCCGAAAAGCGAATTGAGATTCCCATTCGAAAAATTCAGAATATTGAAATTCTCATTCACCTCATTAAAACGGAGATCTGATATGTCCGTTCATCCAAAAAAACAGATCATCCCCTGCCTGATATCGCTCCTCTCTGTGGTTCTCGGCAGCTGCAGTGGAATATCATTGGATCGTTTTCTGCCGAATTCCGGTTCGCGCGAACCATCCATCTTAATGGTTGAGGTAACTTTTTATGTCCAGGTTCCGCTGAACACTCCTGAAGGAGAAGTGATTTATCTTAGTACGCTGGATGAAGTAACTGGATTAGGTGTAAACGCTGATGCTCACCCGATGGAACCCGCAGTCGGAGAAGCTAATCTTGACCAGGGTTTGATATATAAAACTACCCTGACGGTGCCACTGCATACTATCATTAAATATCGTTTTACCCGGCAGAACCAATACGCAGTAATTGAACATACCCAATCAGATGAACAGGTCCGTTACCGGATTGCGCAGGCAGATAATCCTCTGGAAATTCGGGACGTAGTGAGCAAATGGTCTGATACCACCTATTACTGGCCTGAACCTGGAAGAATTTCTGGAGTAATTCTTGATGAAAATAGCAAGGAACCTGTACCCGGTATGCTTGTGACCGGTGGCGGAGTCCAAACTTTCACAACAGCATCCGGGGCGTATATGCTTCAAGGTTTACCTCCCGGATTACATAATCTTGTTGTATATGCCCCAGATGGAAGTTACCAGGTTATTCAGCAGGGAGCAGAAGTTGCTTCCCTGGCAAATACGGAAGCGAATCTTTCGATCACTCCTCGGGATTTTGTTGATGTTACTTTTCTGGTATCAGTACCGATCGGAACCCCAGAAAACAGCGTCCACCTGGCTGGTAATTTATATCAACTGGGGAATACCTATGGAAACCTGCCAGGGGGGATGAACACGACTCCCTACAGAATGCCAAAACTCATATTTGCAGGAGATAACCTATACGGCATCATTCTTTCCCTCCCCGTGGGCGCTGAAATTCGTTATAAATACACACTCGGGGATGGATTCTGGAACGCTGAACATTCTGAAGATGGCAGATTTTCTCTGCGGAGGTTTATTGTTCCAGATCACCCGATACAATTTACAGATGAGGTAACCACTTGGAAGGCCGGTATTAAGGATTCAATCACTTTTGATCTGTGGACACCGGACAATACTCCTCCCGGTGAAGAGATCTACATCCAGTTTAACCCTTATGGATGGACTACACCGCTGCCCATGATCGAACTCGCCCCAAACCACTGGGTTTTTATCCTGTTCTCACCTTTCGATATTATCTCTGATCTGACTTACAGATACTGCAGGGAAGGAGAATGCGGTATTGCGGATGATGTGGCCACTATGGGAGAATCGGCGGAAGGACGATCAGTCAGTTCCAGCCCTGAACCACAGTACATAGCGGACACAGTGGAAAATTGGGCATGGCTGGAAGCAGAACTGCCAAATATGAACACGCCTCAACCGATAATTCAACCCCGAGGAGAGCACTTCATCACCGGGATTGAATTCATGCCAGGCAATAAAGCAGCGAGTTCTGTCCATTTTTCCTCGGCCATACCTGCTATCTCCAGCATGAACGCCAATTGGATTGTGTTAACACCTACCTGGTCTTTTACTCATCAAATCCCACCAGTGATCGAACCCAACCCTAGTCAAGACCCACTCTGGTTGGACCTCTCCAAAATGTCTGGGCATGCTTTCCAGCAAGACCTTCAGGTTGCACTGAATCCCCAACCCCATTTCCCGGTTAACCCTGAAAGTTGGTGGGATTCTGCACCCCTTGATTTCAGCTGGTGGAACAGCTGGTTTGATCAATATCAAAATTTCGCAGTTCATTTCGCTGACCTGGCTGAAAAACAAGGGGTCGATATGCTTGTTTTAGGAGGAGAATGGCTTTCCCCTGCCCTTCCAGGAGGAAAAATCGCTAATGGGAATCCCTCTGGTGTTCCTGCAGATTCCGAACTCCGTTGGGAAGAAATCCTGGCAGAGGTTGACTCCCATTTTTCCGGCACAATAGCCTGGTCAATGGCTCTTCCTCCAAGCGGGAGAATTCCAGGTTATCTCCAATACATCGATCAGATCCATCTGAATTGGTCTCCCTCACTGCAGTTAGACCAATCTTCAACTCAAAATGATCTTACGAACCAAGCCGAACAATCTCTTGAAGGCGAGATCAACGAGTTTTGGTCCGCTTGGTTAAAACCAGAAGATAAATTGTTAATCCTGCGAATTGCATATCCATCCGTCTCCAGCTGGAGTTCCGATTGCGCCCCAGGTGAGAATGAAACTTGCTATGATCTTGACGAATTCACCAAACCGGCGCCCAAATTGCCAAACCTGAACACCGACATGGATGAACAAGCAAAAGCATATACTGCCTTCCTGTCTGCTATAAACAAAAAAAGCTGGATTTCCGGTGTCATCTCCTGGGGGTATTATGCCCCGGTTATTCTGCATGACAAATCTATTTCTATCCATGGAAAACCAGCTGAAGAGATCTTACAGCATTGGTTTACTGAGTTCTTGGAAAGGTAAATTCCTTCTAAACAGACCTTGAAAAACCGCCTGTTTTTCCATACAGGCGGTTTTTTTATCCAATAACAAGTAAGTGTTAGCAAAGGCTGTCTCTCTCCGGAAATGCTTCCCTTTTGGGAAATATTAATAAGTTATTTGAATGGTAAAGAAGCCCTTGCAAGGCTGAACACTATGCTATAATGAAATTCCAAGTAAAAACAAAACCCATCCATTGAAAATTGTGGATGGGTTTTAATAATCTGTTTCAACGAATAGGTACTGTAGTAGAAAGTATGAGCAACAAGAATATAAAAGAAACAATTATTGAATATGAAAATCCACTTGCCCACCTGCTCCAAATCGGCAGTGATAAGGGTTATGTAACACTGGATGATATTTCTGAGATTTATCCAAAAGCTGAAAACAATGTGGATCAGCTAGAAGAAGCATTTTCTGCCCTTCTTACCGCTGATATTCCCTATGTAGAAAGCGAAGATGAAGCGGAAGAACTATTTGAAGATGACGATAAGGGTGATCTGGACACCGTTGTAAATGACCTCTTCGATGAAAATGATCCATTGGAAAATATAAGTACAAGCGATACTGTTGGTCTGTACATCAAGCAAGCTGGAAAAGTTCCGCTCTTAACCCGGGAAGAAGAGCAAAATATCACCAAGGTGATTGACGAGGGGAGAAAAGCTCAGAAGAGACTGGCTGAAGAAGAACTAACCTTGGAAAAGAGGGAAGCATTAAGCGAAACTGTAGATGAGGGGTGGGAGGCATTTGAACACCTCATCCAAGCCAACTCTCGGCTGGTCATCAGTATCGCAAAAAAATATGTGGGTCGGGGTGTATCGTTTTTAGATCTAATTCAGGAAGGCAATATCGGAATGATGCGGGCTGCCCTGAAATTTGAACGAGACCGGGGCTACAAGTTCAGCACTTATGCAACCTGGTGGATTCGACAGGCCATCACCAGGGCTATAGCTGACCAGGGACGGACAATACGTGTTCCGGTACATATGGGCGATAAGATCAATAAAATGATCCGAATGCAGCATCAGCTTAAACAGGATTTAAACAGGGATCCAAATCAAGAAGAATTAGCAGAAGCGCTTAATGTCACACCTAATGATGTCCAGGATATGATGAAACATGCCCGCCGTCCCCTCTCTCTGGAGATGCCTACCGGCAAAGAAGATGACGCGCAGCTGGGCGATTTCATCGCCGATGCAGATGTAATGCCCCCGGATGAAGAAGCAACCGGAATCCTTTTACGGGAACATCTCCAGGAAGCGTTAGCTGAACTTCCTCCCCGGGAAACGAGAATCCTGGAAATGAGGTACGGCCTTATTGACGGCAGAACCCTGACATTAAACGAAGTTGGAAAAAAGATGGGAGTAACCAGGGAGAGAATCCGCCAAATCGAAGCCCAAGCCTTGCGCAGACTAAGGAACCCCCGTACTCAGGAAAAATTACAGGCGTATCTGGATTAAATTCAACAAATAAAATACAAAAAGGGGCTGACTTTTCAGACAGCCCCTTTTTTCTTTTTACAGGAATTCCTACTTCAGATAAAGGTCACCCCAGGTTGTTGGATCTGCAAAATACCGCCCTGGAACATTGCTGACAACGGTTTGCTGCTTCTGTGTTCCCGCTTTGTCATTATCATTAATCGAGATAGCAAATCCGAAATGATCTCCCGTGGATGGGTTTGTCACGCCCAATACACTCCAGGGGATCTTCATTTCAACCTGATATCCTTTACCACCTTCCAGGGCGCCAATTTTCATTACTGTTATCTTCCCAGCTTCAGTTTTTGGGAACCATTTATAAGCTTCAGGGGGTTCTGGATCACAGATAGTTGAAACCATGGATGCAACTTTACCAGTGTTGATAGTACAGACAATTCCACCTTTCCCCGGTGAGATCCCAATCTGGTAATCATCTGATGTCATCGCCTGAAGGTAATAATCATAACTTACATAACGGTCAAATAAGATTTCAATACCATCCCCTAAGTAAATCTTTTCCTTGGTAGCTTCCTGGACATATTTGTCATCTTTTACTCGTAAACCAAGGTAGAGATAATCTTCATCCCAGCCGACCACTACTGTTCCGGAAGAATCCAGTTCACCACTGTAATTATCTGCTCCGTAGACAACATGGTTGATCACTTTCTGAATCGGCGGGTCCCAATCATATAAACCACCATCAATGGTGGGTTTATCATTCATGTAGTACGCTCTAATGGAAGGTCCACTTCGAACGGATGGTCCTTCATAGGACGCTGTCGGCTCAATCGTCTCAGTAGGTTCCCCTGTTTCAGATGGAGGAATCTCAGTCTCTTCCGCTTCAGGCGTATCTGAAGGAACCGCCTCAGTTGCTGTTTTCTGATCTTCATTTCCTGGTACCGTTGCAGCTGAAGTCGCTGGCGCTGCTTGGGTTGGTTCAAACAATGCAGTCATTGTTTTGTCCGGAGTAGGAAATGAGAACGGCGTGGGAGTTGAAAATCCGGGTAAAGTGCAGGCGGTCAGACCAAAAATTATAACTATTGCCACGATAAAGTGGCGAAATTTGATTTTCTCCATGGTTAATTTTCCTCCTAATTGAGGTTATTCCTTCCAATTAGCAAACTATATTAGAATTATAATCGAATTTTAAGAATTATTAGTGATTCTTGAGGAGCTAACGACTTTGTACACTTACCGACACCCTAGACCAGCTGTATCTGTAGATATTGTATTGTTCCAGAAGATGAATGAGGAATACCAGGTGCTGCTAATTAAACGAGCCCAGGACCCCTTCCGGGGCAGTTATGCCCTTCCCGGGGGATTTGTGGAAATGAAGGAATCCCAAGAGCAAGCAGCTGAAAGAGAGTTAAGGGAAGAAACCGGACTGCAGAATATAAAACTCGAGCAAGTTCATACATTCAGTGATCCAAACAGAGATCCCAGAACCCGGGTGATCTCTACCGCATACAGTGCGGTGATTGAAAATGAGGGTCAAATCCACCCCCGGGCAGGCAGTGATGCAGTTGAGGCAGGCTGGTTTAACCTCTCAGAACTCCCAGTTCTGGCTTTTGATCACAAATTGATCATTCAGATCACAATAGAAAAATTAAATCTAAAGGTTAATTTTTGAGACTCAGATTTTCCTAACCAAAATCTCAGCAGCCCCATACCGCAAAAGTCGTTTTTCCTAAAGGATCTTTCAATTTCCCCCAAATTTAAACAAAAACACCCCACCATGCCGTGTGTGACTTAGTCTTGAACCTGCTTTCGCAGATTGGGTTTCCGCATCGGAAGCTCCGCCTTGGCTCAGGCCTATCGCGTTACATCCGCAATATAGGAACCCTAAAAGTTAGTGTTGGCTCAAAACACATCTGTCACATCACGCACACAGTAGGGTGTAATACACTTTACCATACGTCTCCCCGGGTGAATAGGGGAAATGTGGATTAATTAAATTAGCTCAATCTAATGCCAGTTTGATGTGCAATTCCTTTATTTGTTCAGGTTCTACAGGGGACGGCGCATTCCCCATCAGGTCCCTGGCAGATTGATTCTTGGGGAAGGCAATCACCTCCCGGATATTGGGCTCATCTGCCAGCAGCATGCATAACCTGTCGATACCTGATGCTATCCCGCCATGGGGCGGTGTTCCATAAGAAAAGGCCTGCAGCATATACCCAAACCTCTCCCGGGCAACTTCCATGTCTAAACCAATCAAGGCAAATATCTTTTCCTGCAAATCTGCATTATGGATCCTGATGGAACCCCCTGCAATTTCGTGACCGTTGAGGACAAGATCATATTGTTGTCCCCGGACCTGGGACGGATCCTCATCTAACACCTCAATATCTTCCATCATGGGTGAAGTAAACAAATGGTGGCTGGGGTCCCAGCGCTTTTCATCCTTGATATAGTTTACCAGGGGGAAGTCTATTACCCAGCAAAAACCCAGTGTTTCATTATCAACCAGTTCCAACCGATCGCGAAGTTTTTCCCGTAATTTGCCCAGGCTCTCAAAAACAACCTCCTGGCGATCAGCAACAAACAGGAGTAAATCCCCGGGGTGAGCGTCCATCATTGTAAGTATTTGTTTTTTTACTTCTTCAGTAAGGAATTTAGCAAAAGAGGATCTTTCCTCCCCTTCCGGGGTTAAAGCCAAATATGCCAATCCACCTGCGCCATATACTTTGACATATTCCGTTAATTCATCAATTTGTTTTCTGCTGTAGCTACCTAACCCTTTGGCATTAATGCCGCGAACTGCTCCACCTTTTTTAACCGTATCCGAGAACACACGGAATCCCGATTCAGGGGCAATCTCTGAAATATCTTTCAGCTCCAATCCAAAACGGATATCCGGGTTATCTTTACCAAATCTTTCCAGAGCCTCTTTGTATGTAAACCGGGGCCAGGGGGTTTCCAACAGCTTTTTATGTGGAGTAACTTCTTTTACCAGAGCAGTATATAACCCCTCGAGTAAATACATCACGTCTTCTCTTTCAACAAAGGACATCTCAATATCCAACTGTGTAAACTCCGGCTGCCTGTCTCCACGTTGGTCCTCATCCCGGAAACAGCGTGCTATCTGGAAGTATCGCTCAACACCTGCAACCATAAGCATCTGCTTCAGCTGCTGTGGGGACTGCGGGAGAGCGTAAAACTCCCCGGGGTGAATCCGTGAGGGAACAATATAATCCCGGGCACCTTCAGGCGTGGTTTTAAACAATATCGGCGTTTCTATTTCCAAAAATGACTTCTCATCCAAGTAATTACGGATAA
>CAZHHT010000032.1:0-28640 GCA_964532455.1 uncultured Anaerolineales bacterium | reverse complement strand
GGCAATTGACGTTCGTCCTCTGTAAATAAATCTTCTTTCGCACCTGACTGCATCGTTCTGTTGAAGCAGTAAGGCAAATACATACCGCCTGGTTTTCCGCAAACCAGGCGGTTTTTTTATCTAATTTCCACCTTGTTCAATCACCGATAGATATGCCCAGATTAAAACTTTGAAATCGCAAACTTCAGGTGCTGATTTCGACACCATACGCCTAAAAAATTATATTTTAAAGTTGCCTGTCTAGGATATGTCAATCCACTCTGGCAATTGTCGGCTCTGGATGGGGGGAGCCTTTTGAAATCAAAACCCGATTGGAACCAGTTTCGCTGCAAAGCACAATCATATTCAGGATTCCCTGTCCGGCGTGAATTAATCCTTCAGCCGAATCCCTCCGTACATCTTCACCCGGAGCAGAAACTTATATTTTGGTCATTCTTTTCCCCGAAACTTCCGGGGTTTTCCTTTAAGTTTGTGTTTCCAACTTTGAGGGCGATCAACACCTAATCTCGTGGTCGAAATATTCAAGTATGCATCCTCTAACCTAACCGGAGAGAATTTACGATACTCCTCCAAGCTGTCTAGATCATGCTGAATTTCAACTTCTTCGAAATCGTTTTTATCCTCACAATAATAATATTTATCAAAAAGATTCAGTATTTTATCCCAAAATGGATTCGGTTTAAGTAAAACACTTGAATCCATTTCTGCCGGATTAATCCGGGAAGAAGGGTGTCCGTCATACCAACGAATACTACTTTTGGGATCTTCTTCGTGGAAAACATCAAGTTTTTTCCACCAGTGATCTGTGTACACTGAAAGATCTACTTCTAAAAATCTGGCAATTCGGTTGACCTCATCCTGATTGTGTTTCACCAAATCTTCAAGTCGTACACAAATACTGTTTGGTCTCCGGATAGAACCAATGCAGAAATGTAAATAATCCAGTGCGGCAGGTACTAAGTCCAGGTCAGTACGATAATCTCTCTGTATTTGCTCCTTAATTAACCAGGTTCGAATATCCCTGAGCGCAAAGATTATTTTGATTTTGCCTTTGGAACGAATTTTGTCTGGATCAACGCTGATAATCTTATCTCCAAAATACCGATATCTGTATGCTGGGTTCTTTTTCTCTAAAAAGGAAAGTAACTCAAGGTAGGGAACACCAAAATCCCTGTTTGTTTTGAAAAATTGTCGTGCTTCAGGATAACGTGATAGAAACTGGTTCCCATATTTCGAGACCATGGAATTATTTAACATCGTCTCATATAGCACAAATATTTCCGGGTGACAATTTAATATACCAACGATTGTTGAAGTTCCTGTTTTCTTGGCTCCTTGGACAAAAAGAAGTTCTTTTGAGTGTGTGGACATATATTGCTTCCTGAAGGATATATATTTAGGTGGAGTGGATAAAAAAGTCCAGCGTAAACCTTATACATGATGGATAAAATTGGTAAATTCAATCCAATATTCTACTATAACTAATAGTCCCCAAATGAGTATATCCCAATCTAATCATCTAAAAACGTATCATTCTAATCTTTAGATTTTTTATCCGGGTTTGGACAGCCCAGTTATTAAACTGCCTGGAGAAAGAATTATTAATTGATATTTTTCCGATTCTGAGATCCATTTAATCTGTAAACTTCTTTTCAAGGAGTGAGGAAACTTTGGAAATCAGCCAAACTCATAACCCGTCGGTTCCTTATCCCTTTGGCAATAAAAGGTATACCCCAAACCCGGAGACTACAATTCCGATAATTCTGGTTGCTGATATTGGAATCGGCTCCACTCCGCCAATCCCCAGGGCATCTATAACAAAAGATAGTGCCAGCTGTCCCAGGATAACACTGGCTAATCCTGCTGCAACTCCTGCTCGCTGCAGTGAAAAGGAAATCCCAGTGACAATAAACACGCCCAGGATACCGGATAATGCGGTCACACCAACAACTACAGGAGGGATTTTCCACACCTGGGGACCCTCCCGGAGAAACCAGATCAGCATTAGCGAACCCGCCGCAATTCCTCCCATGGTGTTGGTCAGGATGCTTGTCCGGATATCCCCAATAATGCCTCCCACCCGGCTGGTCATTGTGGACTGGGCTGCGATCGCTATCCCAGTCAAGAGGGCAACCAGGGCACCGGTGATTATGGATAATTTCATTAAGCCTCCTAAATGTACTTGCGTAAATAATAAATGACCTTACTTCTCCCGCAGAAATTAAGGTCAGAAGCTCTCTAAAGGTGAGTTCCGCAGATAAATTTCGAACAAACTCATCCTTAGATAGCTATTTCGTCTTCCTTGATTTTTCCAGTAAAAACACCTAATGAAATTAATGCCAGCAAAGCGCTGAATATGCCGGCTAAATTCTTTTTATTCAGGAAAGCCACGCTGCTAAACAGGCCAAGCAGCAAAGAGAGAGGACCATTGACTCTTTGAACCACTTGATCAGCTTCTTCTATTTCGTATCCCCTCTCAACCAGGCTCCACTTTAATATCGGTCCACCATCAATTCCGGGTATTGGCAGCAAAGACACAACCAAGAGAAATCCGTTGGTTTGAAGAGCGGCTTTTGCCGTCTCCCGGGCAATTGTACCCGGTTTAGCAAGAAGCTTGGCCAGGGCAGTCAAAGGAATCAGCAGCAGATTAATCAGGGGTCCGCCAAGGGAGCGGATTATATGCTGCCGGGGAGTCACTTCCCTGTCATTGATCTCTTCATACCGGCAGCGAGGCATCCCAAATTGAATCTGGAGTTCATCCATGGGTTTCCCGATCCAACCTGCAATATACGCATGAGCGAGGTTGTGGCACCATTCTGATCCTAAAATCGCAATAGATGTCAAAGCCCCTTCTGTGATATGCCTTGAAAAACCATCTTCTGGTCTTTTCTTTTGGGATACCCGGGTCATGATCCCCCACATTACCAGCGGAGTCAGAGGGAGCCAGGTAATCCCGCGGATAGTAACAGGGGTGCCGAACAACCTGCCAATAATTAGCGGCTCTGCTGTGAGGGATTTTTGATCAGCTTGTCCTTCAGACACTGGATGACCTCCCTTTGATTACATCTGGTTGTCAAACAATAGGGTTCTATTGATTATACCGACCTTTTATTGTTGAACAATCGAAAAAAGACAACCATTTTGAAGGTTTAGAACAATATTTAGAAAACAAGCAGCTGCTTGAAGAAATAAAAACACCTTGGTTGATTTGGGAACTCACCCCTAATCACCAACAGTCCTATTAATGCCGTAATTCAATCCGGCGTTGATTGACCTGAAAAACAACAGGGATCTCAAGATCTAAGAAAAAAGCGAGATTAAATAAACATCAAGAAGCCAACAACCACTAGAAAGAGGTTAACCACCCTGTTAAAATGCTCTCCCGGGATTTTATGGACCATCCAATCCCCCAGCAGGACTGCCAAAACCACAATCGGGATAGACCCCAAAAAGTAAATGATCACCGAGCGGTTCCAAAGTCCTGAAATTCCATGACCAACAACAATTAGAGCACTTGAGATGAGGAAGTAACCCTGCAGGGTTGCTCGGAACTTTTCCTTTCCCCATCCACGCATTACCCCGTATATTACAACTGGCGGACCATTTGTGTTATATGCGCCTCCCAGTATTCCAGCGAGTAAGCCAAAAGGAAACACCAAGTATCCCTTCTTAAGTGTGGGAAGCCGCAGGCCAAATAGATTGTATAAACCAAACCCAATTAATACCAGCCCCAAGATCATCTTAACGATATATTCCGGAGTAGATTTTAAGAAGAATAATCCCAAAGGTATGCCAGCCAGTGTGGAAAGGATTAAATAAATAGCGGCTTTAAAATCCAATTCCCGCCACTCCCGGAGCAGCATCACCAGGGCTATTACGATGCCGACCAAAGCAACCAGCGGTGCTGCTGTTTTGACGCCAAGGATTAGAACCAGCAGCGGCATGGCAATCAAGGCATTGCCGAAACCAAAGGTAGATCGAATTAGCGTGGAGATGAATAATATTAATAAAATCAGAGCATAAAGCAAGGTGAAGTTCATTAATTTGGATTACTGCCAATATTTGTCAGGTTTTCGACCGGTCAGGATTATTGAACTGCTGCACAAAGATCACACCCACTATTACGATCACCATGCCAAGAATCTGAATCATGCCCAGGGTTTCCCCAAGAAGAAACCAGCTTAACATCGCTGTGAGTAACGGTGAGAGATTCAAAATCATGTTCATCTCCAGCGCCGTTAACTCCCGAAGCGAATGATTATAAATCAGATATCCCAAAGTTGTATTCACCACAGCCAGCCAGAGAACAATTATTATTGATTTCGGGGTAAATGTAGGGATCCCTTCCACGATAAGCGCCAGCAGCAAGCTGAGCATTCCTCCAATTGCAAGGGGGAGGGCAGTTAATGTCAATGTATCCAGTTTTCCATCCCTGGCAATTCCCCGACCCAGTAAACCGAATGCTAAAAAACCTATCAAGCCGACGCCGACAATTACAATTCCTTTGGGTTCACCGGGCTGCATTCCGGAAGAAAAAAACAAGACGCTGCCAAATAAAGATAAGAGAACACCGAATATTTGCCACCTGGTAGGAATCTCTCTCAGTAGAAGAACTCCCCCGGCAAGCACTAACAGCGGAATCAGGCTCATCATAAATGATCCGGTCGTAGCTGTCACATATTTCAATCCCCAGAACAAAGCGCCGTTGCCAATCGTATAGGCGCTGACACCTATTAGAATCAAGTGCAGCCAGAGTTCCTTAGAAATTGGGGTTTTTAACGACTGCCTTTTGATAAGAAGGGGCAGCAGTACAACAGCCCCCAGAAAGTATCTGAACCCTGCGATAGTAAGTGGGCCCAAAGTTTCCAAACCAATTTTTACAAACACAAAAGTTGATGCCCAGATCAGAGTCACCAGCAGGCTTTCGCTAATGGCAATTAGTCTCCGTCTCTCAATAGTCGTCTCGGTCACCGATTGATTTCTCATAAATCACTTCTTTCCTTTACCACTAATAAAGGGGAGTTGTACTGACTGAAGTTTATAAATCACGCTGGTAAATCCGGTAGCGCCGCAGCGGCTTGGCATTTAATTTGTGGATAGCATTATTCATGGGGTAATTATCCTCCAGAACATAATTGATTTCCATCCATATCTCTGGAGTATAAAGGAATTCGTAAAGAGCCCGATAAATTAAGCTGTCAATTCCCAATCCTTGGTATTCCGGGATCACTCCCAGCGCAAACATGCGGTAGTTCTTCAGCCGGGGAATCCCTAGAAGCAGCTTCAGCCACCCGAACGGTAGCAAGCGTCCATTCAGCCCTTTCAACAATGAATTTATATCCGGAAGAGCGGCCGCAAACCCGATGGGTTTTCCATCAGCATTTTCAGCAAATACCACTCCTTTGGGCTGAATAATCTGTTTCAGGTCCTTCGCCATCGCCACCGCTTCAGCTTCAGTGACCGGCGAATAGCCCCAATTATCAATAATGCTGGTATTGGAGAGTTCTAGGAAAATCTGGACTTCCTCCTCGTACTTCTTCATGTCCATTGGGCGGACTGTAACGCCATATCTTTTCGCAACCCGGTCCGTCAGGCTTAATATGCGATCCGGAATCTGATATCCCTCCTGCCCAGATATGTAATAACAAAGCAAGTCCTTTGCTTTATTAAACCCGTAGGCAGTGAGCTGTTGATCATAATAAGGAGGGTTGTGGGGCGACATGATCACAGGCGCCGGTGTAAACCCCTCGACTACCAAACCCCATTCTTCTGAGACAAATGTCCAAGGACCCCGCATGGAATCCATCCCCTGCTCGCGCAGCCACTCCGCTGCAGCATCCAACAGCAACCGGGAAGCGTTTTTGTCAGGGACACATTCGTAGTAACCGAACAGGCCTATTTTTTCTTTCCAGAATTCAACCGCCCGATGATCAATGAAAGCGGCAATCCTTCCAATCACCTGCCCCGCCCGAATCAGGAGAAATAAGCAGGAATTACAATGATCCAGCAAAGGATTAGTTTTGGGATTAAATTGATTCCTCAGCTCAGCGCGGAGGGGAGGGACCCAGTTTGGATCGTCTTTATAAAATTGGTAGGGGAAATTTATAAATTTTTTTAAATCTGCTTTGCTCCTTACGATTTTAACCTTCACTTCTTCCCTCCTGCTAAGATCATTTTTATTTTTCTCAAAAACGGGCTGCTGTCCTGGATAAAAATGGTGCTATTTACTGCCCTAAATTCAATCTGGGGAGAACTTTCAGCATTTATAATTTTAACCACCAGAGTCCGGTGCATTCCGGGAGGATCGGTTTACTTTCATTTCCAATCTCACTCACCATTTCCTCTCCAAAGAAAAATTCCACTAATTCCAACGCTTCTTCCCGGCTGTCGAAACGGTAATCAGTTCGGATCCAGGAACGTTGGAAACCCCGGGACTCCAGGAAAGAAAAATACGGTTTCAAATTATCCTTTTCCACCGGCTCTATATTGCCAGTTCCCAAGGTTTCAATAATAACCATCGTTCCCCCGCTGCGCAGCACACGCTTCATTTCCAGGAGAGCACTCTCCACTTCCCCTTTCCATTCTTCCCCTTCCCAGACCACCAGGTAACAAATACTCCAGCCGGAGACTACCAGATCAGCAGATTTGTTTGGCAATGGTATCTGGCGGTGATCTCCAGTGGTCACTTGCCAATTTCCCAGCTGTTGATTTCTCAATAATCCGGCCGCCACTCCCAGCATGTGGGGAAACAAATCCAAAGCGTGAACTGATTTGACATGAGGAGCCAGCAGATACGCCAGGCGCCCAGTGCCAGAGCCCAGATCAACTACATCTTTTCCATTCAGCGGTGTGATTTTTTTAAGTTCCGGAAGCAGGCTACCCAGATAATCCTCCCGAGCAATCAAACGTTGGTAGAGGTCCGCCTCCTGCTGATAAACTGTTTTGTGGTCTGTCATAGTTTTTTGCTCATTTTGGTGGCAGTGTCAGTGAGTAACTTACCCCCTGGTTAACCCAATCTATGAAGATACTGTCTTTTCTGTATCCCTGCTCTTTGACGACAACCCAACCAGTCATCGCTCTACCGGTAATATCAAACAGTTCTACATCGGGTTGCAAAAGAGCGTCGGAGTAGTTTTCCGCTCCAACCCTTACGATCAAATCCTCCCTGATTACCGCACAAGCCATGTTCCCGTGAAACAAAAATCCAATCCCGCCAAACATTTTCTTTTCTTCATATCCCATACAGTCACTTAAAACTTCCCGCACACGCTGGGCAAGACCCTCGTCGTACGCCATTTTTTCCTCCTCAATTAAAATCAGAAACCCTTAAATTTTTTCCCTTAAAAATATTTTTATCAGCTACTCTTATTTTACTTCAGAGCTGGGTGAATTTGCCCAACGGTCTTAGCCGTTTATATTGTCAGTCTGATAATTTTTCACAGCAGCTGGGGTTCTCGGAACAGGATAGAGGGAATCAATAAGGAGATGATTTTATACAGCACGTCTGGCAATTAAACAATAATCAGCGAGCTGATTAATGGAATGTTGTTGATTTGAGTATCTAGGTGAAAAAAAGAATCGTGAGCTTAAGATTTCAGATAATTCTCTTAATCAAAGAACTGGAAACTATTCTTGCCGCTGTCTTTTGCCCGGTACATGGCAGCATCGGAATTTTTCAACAGGTCAAGATAAAGAAGATTTCTTTTCTCAGCTATGCTTATTCCGACGCTGGCAGTTATCTGAAGGCTGTGATCTCCAATCTGCATTGGAAGATAAATGTTGTTGAGCAGCTTTTCGGTGATTTTATTAACGTCCATTTTGTTGCGGATGCTTTCAAGAATAATCACGAATTCATCTCCCCCCATCCGAGCCACAGTATCACTTTCTCGCAATGTTCCCTGCATTCGTCTACTGAGTTCCTGCAGTACTTGATCCCCAATTGCATGCCCATAATCATCATTTACACATTTGAAATTGTCCAGATCAACAAAAAGAACCGCTACCAGACTTTGATCGGTTTCGGAATGAATGCTCTGATAACGATCTTCAAACAGGGCCCGGTTGGGCAGCTTTGTGAGAGGATCATGTAATGCCTGCTGCTCCAGTTGAAGTTCATATTTTTTTCGTTCGGTGTTATCGCGCATGATACATTGCACATGGCTTGGATTCCCTTTGACAGCATAAACCAGCGCCATATTCAACTCTACCGGTACCCGGCTACCGTCTTTTCGTACCAGCGTTTCTTCAAATGTAGGAAGGTTTTGTCCCTCTAAAATCTGTCCCCGGCGGCGATTCATCTCTCCAAGATTATCAGGGTCTCCAAATTCAAGTGAATTCAGACCCACAATCTCTGCATCTGAATAACCCAACAGCTCAACCGCCTGAGAGTTGGCTGATAATACAATCCAATTCAGGTCAAAGATCGCCACCCCATCATTGGTGCGTTCAAACAAGGCTCGATAACGATCAGCTGTGGTCTGGGACTTAAATAAAGCCTCCTTGATACCAATATCAGCTCTCCAAATATAAACAGCTGCCATAAAGGTATAGGCTGTTTGAATAAACCAACGCGTAAGGTTGGCTTGTAAGGGAAGAGGTTGTGCCAAGATGCCATTTTGTTCCTGCTGGAGAATAATGAAGTTAATTCCCACGCTGATAACGGTAATTATGAAAGCAGACTTTCCACTTATCACCAATCCTACAAACATCACAATTAAAACTTGCCCAAGGACGTTTACTCCCCGAATACCAGATATGAATACCAGGTCAAGTGTCAATATTAACCACCCCAAGATTGCGATCATCCAACCGGCTGCTTCCAGTTTTCCCTTTCTGAGAAGAAGATAGGAAACCAACATTGCAACTGCCCCAACCAATCCCTCCAGCAAAACTTCTGGATGCTCCGGCGCCAGGATATAAGAAATGATTTCTATCGTCACGAGCAAGATAATCGAAGCAAACTGCGTCGCGACCAATATGTTGGCTCTGCGCTGCTTTTCTTGATCTTCAAACTTTGGAATAGTAAATAATTTGGACATGTTCAGCAGGTTAAATACCTAAATCAGGCAGAATTACCCAATCAAGTGATATGGAATTACCTGCATCATACAGGAAAAGGAAGTGAGGGAGCTTAACAGGTTTGTTATCATCAGCCACCCCCTCTTTTCATATAGCTTACAGTCTTTTCATACCTGAAAGTGCCCAGATAACCTGTCTTTTGGACAATATATCAACGATTGTCCTGTTATTGGATTTTATCCGGGAACAATTATCCCAAAAACCATCATCTCCAGCTATTTTCCCTGGCTTTCCCTTATCTACGGGGATTTTTTAAGTTTAAAAATCAGAAGTGGAGCGACCGTTGATCCCTGCGGATAAGATTATTTTTCAGCTACAATCAGCGGCTGGAAAAATCTCTCTCTCTGGGTAGTAACTTTCTGAAAACCCGCCTGGATAAACAGACGCTCTAAAACCGGAATGGTTATGGGGTAATATTTTCCCCCCAGAACCGCAGTCGTTTGGAGATCATTTTCCCCCACTTCTTCAACGATATAGGTTGTGATATCATAATAATCCCCCTCAAATTCCCGGGTATCAAACAAAATAATCTGTCCCTTACTTGTTGAATGAACCCGCCTGGGAACCAACCGGGTTTCTTTGTCTTCACGTTCAAGCAGTTCATAATCTCGAACAGAAATCAGACAGCCCCCACCTTCCGCTGTCACCTGATAAAACCCCTTTAAAACATCCAGAATCTCTCCCTCGCTGAGCAGATGGGGAATTACATTATCACAAGCAAGAACTAGATCAAATTGGCGCTGGTGAACCTGCCCTGCCTGACGCAAATCCGCCACAAAGAAATCAATTTGCAGATTTCGGGACAGCGCCTCCTCATTGGCTATCTGAATCGCCCTGGGAGAAAGATCGCAACCTGTTACCTTGTATCCTAATTTCGCCAGACCGATGCTCTGGGTCCCGATCCCGCAGGCAACATCCAAAACAGTAAAGGCTTGATCACCGAAAAATTCCCGGATCACCTCATCGAGAGCTGCAGCCTGAACCTCTACACTTCTTTCCCAATCTGCATATATATATTTGTAATAGGGTGCCAACTTATCATAATAGGAATCAATCATGATCTCCTTCCGACTTTCGGTCTTTAGATATATTCAATACGCTCCGTGGTTTTGATTTCCACACCAGTCTCTTCAAATATCGTATGCCATTAGCGTTGTTCAAAAAGCGGCATTTGGTTTTTATTTCCAGTCCTTTTCTCTGGCTCAAAGACCGGAATTCTGTTTGTGATCCCTGCCCGGGTGATTTCCACCTGAAATGCTTTATTTAATTCCCTCCAACTGGGAACACTGCATTGATACTGGTCGCCATAGTGATTAATATACTTCTCTTTAATTCCAGGGAAAAGCCGATCCAGCTTATGATAATAATATTCGCGTGAACCCGGTCGGAGGGAAACACCAAAAGAGGGAATGATATATGTGGCGCCGCTATTATATGCCCGGGAGATAATCTGTAAAATATCCTGCTCGCTGTCTTCCAAAAATGGCAGAATTGGCATCATGGTAACCCCGGTGAGGATTCCTGCCTCTGCCAGTTTACCCATGGCCCGGAAACGGGCAGAAGGAAGGGGGGCGCCTGGTTCAATTTTTCGAGCCAAATCATCATTCGCCGTCGTGATCGTAAAACTAACCGCAGCATATACCCGGTTGATGTCTTTAAGAAGGTCAATATCGCGGAGGACAAGATCAGATTTGGTTAATATATGCACAGGAAATTTATTATTAGAGATAATTTCCAATGCCTTCCCTGTCAGTTGATAATCCTGCTCAACAGGCATATAGGGGTCGTTCATAGAACCGAACCCTATTGTTCCTCTTATCCTCTTACGAGGTAAAACATCCTCCAATAGGTCTAGCGCATTGACTTTAACCCGGATTTCAGAAAAATCCCCAATCCGGTAGCAATCCGAGCGTGAATCGCAGTAAATACACTGATGTTGACAGCCCCGGTAGAGATTCATGTTGTACTTTAATCCAAACCAGGGGTCTGGCTGCTTCACGTGATTAAGTATGGTCTTGGCAGTGATCTCTTTAGTCATGGGCTTAAACGGTGGTGGGAATTCCCTTTCTGATCAGCACAGATCTCCTTTGATTATTATCCAGCGTTCGGATTTCAATCACTATAGGTTCAATGAGCTGTAAAAGTACCCATTAACCAGGGGTGAACTTAAATGACCCCAGAGCAAAATCTCCAGGGTCATTTAAGTGTAATGATTATTCTTTCCAGGTCACTTGGATTTGTCCGGTTATCCTACCACATTCTCCTCAGAAAATTATCGGCTCATATTTCTTAAGAAATTTTATTACGGAATATCTTCAAATATTGACTGGGCTCCATAACCAACTCCAACCATACTTGGGCCGGTATGAGCGCCCAAGACCAAAGACAGCGGTCTCATAGGAAGCCAGTTGCATTTATATATCTTGTCAATCTGCTCGCGCAGGCGAGATGCTCCTTCAGGATTATTGGAATGCAGCACCTGGACATGCAGCTCGCTGCCAGGTTCATGCTTGCGCCCCATCAGCTTTACCAACCCTTTTAACGCTCCTTTAAATGTCCGAACCTGTCCCAGCTGCTCGTAAGTCCCGTTAACTTTCTCAACGCCAATCATCGGTTTGATATTGATCAACGAGGCGATTATCCCCTTCATATGGCTGATACGCCCACCGTGGATCAAATACTTTAACTCATCCAGCGTATATATGCTGTCGCAAGCGTCTCCAATCCTCTGGGTTAAACTCAGAATCTGGTCTTTCGCCCAGCCTTCCTTAACAGCAAGGGCTGCAGCCTCAACCACCCAACCCGCCACAGCAGATAAGGTCTTTGTATCAATATGAGTGATATTCGCCTCTGGAACCATTTCTGCCCCTGCCAGAGCAGAGTTGTAGGTGCCGCTCAATCCCGAGGTCATATGGATGGATAGAATGTCCGGATCCTTGACAGCCAGATGTCGATAGAGATCAGCGAATTCTCCTGCTGAGGGCTGGGAAGTAATCGGCAAATTCCCTGATTCAATTAGTATTGGATAAAAATCTTCGGGTTTTATATCCACGCCTTCCCGATACGATTTTCCATCCAGGGTAACAACCAGCGGCACAATATGAATGTTTAATTCGGCCGCTTGTTCAGGGGTTAAACTTACATCGGTCCCACTATCCGTTACAATTTGCATCTTAAACTCCTTATATGTTTGTCAGGTTAAAGTTTCTTCCCCATGCTGATCCGCTCTTCAATTGAATAACCCAATTTTTCGTAGAAGGCTTGCAGGTTAGAATTATCCGCCCGGATCTGTAAATTTATCTTTGGGCAGGACATTTGAGCCAATATACTTTCTGCTTTCTTCATTAATGCTGTACCAATGCCATTCCGGCGATAAGCCGGATCAACAGCTAGATAATAAACCCAGCCGCGGTGGCCGTCAAATCCCACCATGGTTGTTCCCACCAGGAGATGATCATTTCCTGCAACCAGAAATAATTCAGGTTGGATCTTCAACTTGCTTTGAATACCTCTGATCGGATAATTGGGGAGTGGTGTTTTAGAAAATACCTTTTTCCAGAGCTGGATTACCTCTAGTTCATCATCCATCCTGTAAGGTCGGATATCAATCATAAAATTCGGACCTGATGGCTATATGTCATTATTGAGATTTTTTCTCGTTTGACCACAACGATTATATCAAACTATATGGATAACCTTGTTGTATTGATTTTCCATTCAATCCAAAATGAATGTATTTTGACAGCTGTCCCCATATTTTACTCAAAACTCCTGATAATCTTATTTACTTTTTTCCCTTGGGCGGCTGAGAGTTCATTTAATCTTTCGTTAAGCACAGCAAGATACTGGGTTTGATTACCCGGATTGACTGCAACCAGAATGCTCTCAGTATACTGGGGCAGGCTTTTCGGTCGGCAGTTGTTTAACTGGTCAATCAAATATGGAAATACCAGGCTGTTGTCCTTCGGTTTGGCGCCTGCCGCTCTGGACAATATCTTTATCCCGTTATCCCGAGTGATGACAGAACCCTTTTCAATCACTGCGATAATGTCATCTAGTCGATTTATGATCTGATCCGGTTTCCTGTCCGCGATCAAGGCAATATTGATCATCGCCGCCCAGATCAAGCGATTATCCTTTCCAAAAATCAGTCGCAGGAATTCTTCCAGGTAGTCCTCAATCAATTCCGGAGCCAGCAACCCTACTTGTTCTAATACGTCGAGGCAGTCGGTTTGGATTTTTCTATCCTCGTTTCGAAGGTTGTCTACCGCTTCTTTTATGCCATCCAGGTTAGCATTTTCTACTAACCATTTACCTAACTCCTTATTTGGTTCTTCATCTTTCCTGCCCTGCATACTGGCTAGCTCATTAAGTATGGACATATTGTTATCTCCTGAGTATCTAAGAACTTGTCCGGGGGGAACCTTAATCACCTGGATAAAAAGCCAATCCAAGACCACCGGGGTTGACATGTGTTCCTACCAAAGGGCTTACATCTGAAATGTAACTATATGATGGGTTAAATCGATTCCTGACCAGATCAACAATTTAAGCTGGATTAATGTTTACAAGTTCAGGAATATGCTGCAGTAAATTCAAGAGGATTTTTTCCCGTACATAGGGATACCAGAGATCTTCATCCTGCCTGATCCATTTAAAATCCAGGATTTCTTCGTTTTCTTGTGTCTCTGCATCATCCACGAGAAATATATACCACAGACACAACTCGTTATATCCGCCGTAATAATCAACACCTAAGCGTTCACTCCATCCTTCATCGCTGCCGATCAGGTAAATTCTCTCTTCTTCGAGCTCCCGCTGCAAGGCGTCCTCGGCGCTTTCTCCATCATCAATGGCACCCCCTGGTAAAGCATAATTCCCATCTGGACGGTGAAGGGCACCCAAAATTGCCCCATCCTTCTTTCTAAGAATAATCGCCCTGGAAGAGACATGGGTGAAAGGAAGGGTGATAGATTTATAATCACCAGCAATACCCTTTCCCTTTAATACAAAAATATCCTGATATTCCGCCTTCATTGAATTTTCCTTCCAACCTCAAAGGCTTTGCCAATCTGATCCCCAATCCTGTGGTATTGATGAGACTTGGTGGCATAGACGATAGGTGCTATTTTTAGGATATCCGGTTTTTTGTCCTCCCCCAATGCCCTCTCATCAACCTTTAGATCCATTATTTCACCGATAAATTGGGTGTGCAGTCCAATCTCGTATTGATGAATAAGGCTGCACTCCAGGACCATAGGAAATTCCCCTACATAGGGCGCGTTAACCAGATCAGATTTGACCGGAGTAAGTTTGGTCTCCTGAAATTTATTAACATCCCGGCCAGAAACAATACCAAAATAATCTACCTCTTTAATATATTTTTCGGATGGGACGCTGAGAGTATAGGCTCCTCGATCCAGAATATTGCCATAGGTATAGGTAGCCTTGCGGAGAGATATAGTCACACAGGGTGGTGTGGAACAGCAAATGCCGCCCCAGGCAATAGTCATTACGTTAGGATTGCCTTCTTGATCGTACGTCCCCACACACCAGATCGGAGCAGGAAAAATCAGGGCTTTTGGTCCAAGGGATTTTTTCATCAGGATTAGTCCTTTGAGTTCTGAATCAGCCGATTATTGCTTGGTATTGCGCCATTATTCAGCTAACAAGTGAGGAAATAATTAGTTTCAAGAACTGCTCTATTCAGCACCGGCAATATCGTTCAGACAATCCTCTGGGTAATAATTATTTTCCTCCAGGTCATGATTGGGATACCATACCTGCGCAAAAAAAGGATTGTGTTTTGCCTGCTGGTCAAAATCCCAGGGTGGAGGCACACAATCAGGACACCAGTGACCAGCCTTGAGAATGGAATATGGTTTCCCAAGGAATTCATGACCCGAGGAACATTTCCATAACAGCGCCTGGTACAGATCACCATTCCAGGTTTGGGAAAGGCACTCCCCGCCTCTGAAAGCTGCTGCTTTTTTCAAGTCAAACAGCTCTAGTTTTTCTTTCCCTTCGTCATAGCCATGGTCCAGTTGGATGCAATCATCATCCGGAACCAAGGGGGGAACATCAGCGCCCCAGTCGGGAATAGATTCATAGGTTTGAAAATCCTTATAAAAAGCTGTGATTCGTTGTTCATTATGCTTTTTATACCAGTACCCAGTTCCGTTTTTATGGTTTTCAACCATTTTTTTCATGCGGTTGTAGGTGGTTTTCTCGATAATTTTCTGAAAGAAAGGGAATTTCCTGGCTAAAAAGGCAACCAATTTTAATCCCAGCGGCATATCCTTCCCCAGCGCACTCAGCCAATCATCCAAGGAATCACGCCAATAATGTAAATAACTATTGGTCAGGTAGCTGTCCTCATAAAACTGCATATGAAAGTTACGCAAGGCAAACCACTTTCTTTCCATGACAGCTTCCGCGGCAGAAATACCACCCAGTTTAAGTGCCTTGGTCATGAATCCATAAGCAGAACACCTCATCTCGGGTCCGCCGCCCATATTGTAGGCTCGCCTCCAGAAATCAGAATCATCTGGAATATCAAGGCAGTTCACCAGGCCAAAGCCCGCGTCCCTGCTGGTAGTATTTTCCATACAGGTATTTATCGGTTGATGGAACATAATCGGATCCCAGAGGCTGAAATAATCCTCGCTATCAACCGGCATAATAAAAGTCATTCGTAAAGAAGCCCAATATTTGAGATCAGATTCAAGAACAGCTCTTTCGCCAGTGATTTTTGTCACCGCATAATAATCATATATGGATGGCTTGAGAGGATCTCCCACCCGGCCGCAGTGGATTGGCGGCAGCCGATCACCTGTTTCAGCCACTGTTCCAGTATGGATATATTTAATATGCTCGGATCCATTAGGCTGGGCTTCAATAGCCTTAATAATGTTCTGAATGCCGTCAATATTGACACGCCTAGCAGCTTCAGGATAATAATCCGCCTGGGGTGAAATCAGCGCCATGGCGTTCAGAATCCAATCCGCGCCGCATACGGCTTCTTCAACGTCCTGGTACTCAGTTGCATCTCCCCAGACAATTTTTAATCCGCTACCTGTAGATACGCCCCTGCCTGCGATTGGCTGGATGCCGGCTTCTTTTTCATATTTTCTAAAAAGCTTTTTGTCTGTCCTGGTTGGAAGCAGTAAAAGAACAATGTCGTAATGTTCCCTCCTATTCCAGAGCTCCTTAAACGCTTCATGACCCATACTGCCAGAAGCACCAAATAGGACAACGGTTTCTTTGTTGTTGCCAATTCCCATAATTTCCCTTGATTTACTGCTGATTATATAATATCCCTGATTCAAAATGGCAGGGATTGGTAATACCTCCACTTTTATAAACCACAGCGATCATCCGGGGGTTCATCTGCCTCAAGGAAATTCATCGACAGATGATATTGCTCTCTTAGGAGATCAATCTCGTAAACTCCAAAATGCGGATGCGGTTTGTTACCCGGAAATCCGTACTTCTAAACTGAAAAAGAAAAGGGCTGGGATTACTTCAAACCGGAATGTACAAAACTCTGGATGAATCGGCGCTGAAAGATCAAAAAGGTGATGAAAAGAGGTGCAGCCACCATCAGGGTTGCCGCTGTGAGCAGCGACCATTGAGCTCCGATTTCACCCAGCTGGGTAAACCGCACCAGCCCGGCAGTCAACGGCCTGCTTTTTTCACTGGCGGTGATAATCAAAGGCCAGAGGAATTCGTTCCAATGCCAGGTAGCTGAAGAGAGGCCGAAGGCAATCAATGATGGGATTGAAGGGGGCAAGTAGACATGAAGGATAAGCTGCCACCAGGAGCAACCGTCAATTACACCTGCATCCACCAGGTCACGCGGCACATTAATAAATGCCTGTCTCATCAGGAATGTGCCAAAGGCAGAGCCAAAATAGGGAATGGCAATTGCCAAGCGGGTGTCAAATATTCCCATCACACGTATGGTCGAGAAATTGGGTGCTAACAGAGCTGAAGTTGGGATCATCATTTGCAGCAAGACAAAAAAGAAGATCCAGCCTTTGCCGAAGAATTTGTAATTGGCAAAAGCGAATCCAGCCAGCACTATGGTGATCAACTGTACCGTTAAAATCATAAGAACGACAATGATAGTATTTATATAATATTGTCCAAAGGGAGCCAACGACCAGGCCCGGGTATAATTTTCAACTGTGAGCGAGGTACCGAACCACACATCTCCCCGGCTCATCGGGTCATTGGCTGGACGGAAGGAAGCCACCAGAGCCCAGATTACGGGTACAGACCATAATAAGGCCAGAAAAGTCGCCAACAGATTGGTTATCCAGCTGCCGATCTGGCTTAATATCTTTTGCGGGGATCGTTGGTCCTTATTCAACTCAGGCCTCCTTGCGCTCTGAGGTGATGAAATTGGTTATTGTAAATGCCAGCAGAACAATTACAAAAATAACCGTTATAGCCGCTGATATGCCAATGTCCTGATACTCGAATCGCTCCAGCCAGAGTTCAAACAGCAGCACAGTACTGGAGCGACTGGGGCCTCCACTAGTCAACACAAATACATGATCCACGGTGCGGAAGGAATCAATAAACGCTACAATGGTAATAAACAGCGTTGTCCGGCGCAGCAGGGGGAAAGTTATCTGCCACAGGGTTTGCCAGCCATTCGCGCCGGCCAGGGCAGCAGCTTCATAAACATCTACCGGCAGGTTCTGAAGACCTGCCAGGTAAAAGACCATATAATATCCGGAATTTTTCCATACAGAGACAAATATTACAGATAATAATGCCAGGTTGGGATTACCGGTCCAATTTTCCGGACCGCTGTAACCCAGGAAACGGAGTGCGGTATTAAATAAGCCGTAATCTGGAGTGAAGAAAAACAGCCAGACGGTCGCCGCGCTGACCATGGGTAATACCATGGGGTGAAAAAATGCCAAGCGGAATAACCCGATGCCGCGTACCTTGCGGTTGACCAGCAGGGCAAACAGGAATCCCAGCACGATACTGATCGGCACGGTGCCTAAAATGTAGGTAAGGGTATTCTTAATTACTTGAATGAAGTAGGGGTCAGTAAACAGTTCAATATAATTATCCAACCCAATGAAAGTCGGCTCGCGAAAGCGGGCAATATTCATCCGCTGGCGGAAAAAGCTCTGGTAGATCGATAACAGCACAGGCCAGGCAGTGAACAAAGCGACAAACGCTGCGGTCGGTAAGATCAGTATATAGGGTAAGGGCTTAAATTGTTTTCGAGTAGTATGAACGCTCAAAACAGGTCCTCACAAGAAATGGGGTGACCAAAAAATATCTGGTCACCCCATTATAAATCATTTATCCATCAGGATCGCTTAGGGGCAAAAATCTGCCAATGCGGCATCCGCTTCAACTTGTGCGGCAGCCATTGCATCAGCGGCAGTCATCTCACCATTGATCGCTCGCTGGATGTAGTCGTGGAAGATTCCACGTACCTGACCGAGGTTCTGGGTCGCCAATTCTGCTCCTGCAAACTCCAGGGCATCGCGGGTTGCCAGTGCCTGGGGCACTTCAACAACATAGGCCTGCATAGCTTCTGTATCATAGGCGCTATAGCGGTGAGCAATGTAGCCAGTGTTAATGCTGTAATCAGCTACATATTCCGGTCGCGAGATGAATTCTACAAATTTCCAGGCAGCATCCTGCTTTTCCTGGGCTGCGCCTTTCATGATGTAGAAGTTTCCGCCACCTGGCACACTGGCATAGGTCCCTTCTTCTTTACCAGGATAGGCCATAACACCAAGCTCAAAGTCAGACTGAGCCAATAGACTGCTCAAACTGCCGGAGGAGTGCGCGATCATCGCGGTTGCTCCGCTTGCCAGGTCGGTCGTATCTGTCGCCCAGCTAGCCTGAACGCCGGCTGGCATTGCGCCGTAGACAGCGGACAGATCAATATAAAATTGTACGGCTTCGATCACCGCAGGATCGTCAAAAACAACATTGCAGTCATCTTCAAGGATATTCTGTCCGGCGCCAATCGCCAGCGGCTGGAAGAGCCAGTACGGCCAATCGGAGGAGAAGTGCAATCCCCAATTGGTGGTATCCCCGTCCTGAACGGTGAGGGCCTGGGCAGCATCAGCCCAACTTTGCCAGCTTGTGGGAACCTCCAAACCAGCGGCGGCAAACATATCGGCATTGTAGTACATCACAACAGCGCTGCGCTGGAATGGAAGGCTCCAGAGCTGATCATCGTAGTAAGAGTTGGACAGGAATGCCGGTAGGAAATCAGCTACGTAGGCATCGCCGCCATCCATCGCGGCGATATAGCCGTCAAGGGGGGCGATGTAGTCAGCATTGATCAGGTCATAGAGGGCGGTAGCCAGCATGACGCCTAAAGCGGGGGGTTCACCACCGCCATCAATAGTGGTCTGGATAGCGGTCTGGACATCACCATAACCGCCAGAGAAAACCGGCTCAACGGTAATATACGGATACTCTGCCTGGAAATCCTCAATGTAGCCATTTAATATGGCAGCAATGGGGGCATCTACAGCCACCGGGTAAAATACCTGGAAGGTTACCGGCTCCATCACGGGTTCTTCAATTACCTCTTCCTCCTCGACCGGTGCTGCCTCTTCAGTCGGGGCTGCCTCTTCAACCGTGGTTTCTTCCTCGACCTCTGTCGTAAATCCACAGCCGGACACCAGCAAACCAGTGATCAGAAGCACTACAAGAAAAATATACAGTTTTTGTTTCTTCATCTTCTTCTCCTTTCTAGGTTAATAATGGGCATGTTTTGTGCGGATCATGCGCACAATATTCAATTCAATAATATCGGAGTTAAAATACAGCTTACTATAAGTCACTGGTTGATTGTCATTGTTAAAAATAGTCGACCGAACGCTGAGGACCGGTGATCCTTCCGGGAGCTCCAAATATTTTGAAATCCGGGCATCGAGAGCAGCTGCCCTGATAAATGATTGGATTTGATGCAGCGGGGTTTCAATTGAATCAGATAAAAGTTGTACCAAATTGCCGTCAAACCCATCCCAGCTTTGGATAGCCGAGTCAATTGCTGGCGCAATGTAATCATCAACATAAATTACCGGTTGTTTATCCGCCAGGACAATACGTTTAATGCAGCGCAATTTTTCTACAGCAGTAATATTAAAAACATCACAAACATCTGTTGACGCTGTCTCAATGTTCATCGACAGGGTTTGAAAATTGGGCTTGTAACCAACGTCTTGGATGATCTGGGCAAAGGGAGAAAATTCGTTGAGAGAATCCTGAATAAGGGGTGTGTGGGCTACAAAGGTTCCGATGCCGTGCCGCCGGAGGATAACCCCTTCATTTTCCAGTGATACATACGCCTCACGAAGTGTATTACGGCTGACGCCCAGCTTTTTTGCAATCGCCGCCTCAGACGGCAGCTGATCGTTCCGTTTAAGCTGGTTTTGGGAAATGTAATTGAGCATGTACGCTTTTACTTGATTTAAGCGCGTGTCGGTTATGATCGCCATACTCACCTGAGACTAAAAATTGTTTATGATACTGGTCAGTAATAATCAGAGGTTGGACGTCCTATCTCTGTATAGGAAAACAAAAAAATGCTCCTGTCAACCGCAATTGCTGGGGTTCGGAGAAGGATAATTACGTCTGAAGTCTCTATTTAGCGATAAACCAGGATTTCCGGTCCCTTTGAACAAGCTATCTAAGACAGGATAGGTGCTGTTTTAAATAACCAGTCGGCCTGCCTGCCAAATCTGCAGAAGTTTTTTTACTCCGATGCATGGCAGCAGGAGAATGCTGAATAACACTCTTTTGATAGAATGCCCTGTAACCCATAACACTACCACCAGCAGTGTAAATCCAATCCCGCAGCTGAGATCCCAGTTTCTGGTCAAGACCAATAAAAGCGCCAGTGCAGTTAAAGCAATCAGGGTCTCCTGCGGAAAGAGAATACCAAAGACGCCAATCGTGGTCGCCATACCCTGCCCACCCTCGAACCCTAGGAAAATTGAGAAGTCGTGTCCGAGCACAACACAGGCACCCGCCAGCAGGATAAGTTCCTCGGTCGCTGACAGATAGCGAGCTACTGCCACTGTAAGTAACCCTTTCCCCACATCGGCCGCTGCAACCGCTACTCCTGCCATTTTGCTCACCGACTCAAAGGTGTTTTTCGCCCCCACATTCCCGTCGCCGAGATGTCGAATATCCTCCCCTGTGGATAATCGCGCTGCGATGTATGCTGAGGGGATGGACCCCAGTAAATATGCTCCCAGTAACAACCTCCAGGTTTGACCTATCATCACAACTCTCCCAAATAGTTACCTACCATCGTACCTTTGTTAGGACCTCTCCTCTTGATACAGATTGACTTTAATAACATGATTTCAGAATAAACTTAACTTAGAGCAACAACCTAACGATGGGTAACGTATAAAATAATTTAATAATTCATTACTAGACATCGATCTCTCATTATTCAGGCCATTTACCCCCTAACAACAAGACCCCGAGCATGATATCAATTAAAACTCCAGCGATAAGCCAGGGATGCCAAAACAAAATCAGCAAGATCAAGGACACTGCCGCCGACAATCCTGCTGCTGTCTGCCAGATCTCGCTCAACCCAGGCACACCCAGAGCCCCCAAACCACTGAGCCTAAACCCCAGGGTTGAAAGGGCAACCAGAATTATGCCAACCAGGCGTACAAAACCCGGATCTACACTAATCTTCTGGAAAAGCCAGGATCTGGTAACCTAAGTGAAAAATGCGCCCGGTTTTGGATCGGGGTCTCCGGGAATTTGCGCAGAGGCCATGCCAGCATGGTCAATCAGGAACAAGCTGAAGATTGTGCGGGACAAGATAAGAATCCTCCTCTCTTTAACCCTCTTTATGGCTCTCTGGAAAAAAACCCCGAAACTTATTAGCTGAAATCAGCGGTCATCTTGTCTAGAAAGAAACGCTTTTACAACTTCGTTAAACTCCCCCGGTTTTTCTGCCGGAAGCGCATGCCGGGCATCTTCAATCACCCGTAATTCCGCGCCCGGGATACGCCGCACATAGATTTCCTTTTCCTCCGTTGGAAAATAATCACCGTCCGCTCCGATCACGTAAGTTGGACAGCGGATCTCCTCCAGCCGATCTACTACACTCCAGCCGATAACCGCTTTCATGGCTTCCAGGTAGGCAGCCTTGTCATTTTCTGCCCAACGTTCAACAAAGATAGATCGCAATTCTTGTTGGTCCTGGTTGGGAAAAAATCGGTTTCCCAGCACCTCCCCCATCTTTCGCACACCCATCAATCTCACTATCAATAACCGCTGCCAGATTTGCAGCTGTCCTCTCAGTGTGCGGGGAATCAACTCCGGGGTGCTGTTCACGATTATCAGGCTCTTTACCACTTCGGGATGGCTCACCCCTAGCTGAAGAGCGATCATACCTCCTAAGGAGATACCGAGGATGTGGGCGGGGCTGACCCCCAACCCTTGCAGCAATTTTGCCGTATCTTCAGCAAAGAGGGGAATGCTGTATGGTCCGGGAGGTTTACCCGATTTTCCATGACCCCGCACATCAATGGTAATCACCTGGTAGTTTTGGACAAAAAAATCGATCTGCATTTCCCAATCCCGGCTGCTGGATCCTAAACCGTGAATGAACAGCAAGGGTTCCCCCTCACCAAATATCTCATAATAGAGGTCAATATCATTCACATGAATAGTTGGCATATTAAGAATCTATTCTCCCTTCACTATAATCAGCTCAATCCGGAGTTTATTCTGTATATTTTTTAGCATACCATAAGAATTGGGACAAAAACATGATCTGGAATAGCAGAACAAGCCAGAATCCAATCCCAACGAAACGCCACTCAAGACGACAATCGGTATACTCCGGCAGCGTTCCAAGCTCAAGGCAGGTTTGCTCCTGCAATACTCTAGGGCTGGCATAATCCCGAAAGATGTCATGCAGCGCCAGATAAGAGCCTGCCAGCAAAACAATTGTAATAATAGCCATTATTAAAGATATTAAATTGAGAAGTTTTAGTCTCTTCATAATAGTCTCCTAAATATAAGTATAGTCCCATTTATATTTGATTTAGAGACTGGGAAACTAAGTGATCCGGGGAGGAGGGAGTGGGAGACATTGTGACTTGGGGAAAAGGAGAAAGGGAGATCAAATGAACGGATGTAAAAATAAAACGTTTTAACAGTCCAAGCTCTATTGGCAGGTTTGATTTATCCAAGGGAAAACTGATTATCGATCACTGAATACTGTTTATTGGAAAACTCCTGACACAAAACTGCCACAAAACTATGTTATGCTGAAGCTATGTCCATCTGCATCCTGGTAGTAGACGACGAAACCGCGGTGACCGATTTGATCGGGTACAACCTTCAAAAAGCCCACTACGAAGTGCTGACTGCTCATGACGGGGAAACAGCGTTGCAAATAGCTCGTGAATCAGCACCCGACTTGATCCTGCTGGACCTGATGCTGCCAAAAGTGGACGGGCTGGATGTATGCCGGGAACTTCGCAAAACCAGTGATGTGCCAATCATTATGATCACTGCCCGGGGAGAAGAGACCGACCGGGTGATCGGCCTGGAGTTGGGCGCTGACGATTACCTCTGCAAACCTTTCAGCATGCGGGAGTTGCTGGCCCGCATTAAGGCTGTGCTACGGAGAAATAGACCCTCAAGCGGCAAAGTTGACGAATCTGCCATCCTGACCGGACCATCTGGGCTTCAATTGGACGAAGATACCCGCACTGTCTGTATCGGTGAAAATCTCCTCAACCTGACCCGCCTGGAATTTGACCTGATGCAGTACCTGACTCTGAATGCCGGACGGGTGCTATCCCGCGAACAGTTATTGAGCCAGGCCTGGGGCTACGATTTTGTGGGAGGAACGCGCGCAGTCGACAGCGCTGTCAAACGTTTGCGGGGAAAAATCAGGGTTTATCTCCCTGAGGCTGAATTGATTGAAACAGTTCGGGGCATTGGCTACCGGTTAAAAAAGTAGATTTATGCGCACACCCATTAGACTTCGTCTTTCCTTAAGTTATTTTCTGGTCTTGTTGATCGGCATGGTCCTTGCCGGCACCCTGGCCTGGTTGGCAGTGGAAGGGGTGTACCTGGCTACCCAGCGGGAAAATCTTCTCGCTCAAGCCAGGCTGACCGCAGCCGCGATCGGGGGCGCAGCCATTCCATTCGATTCCGCCGAGTCTTATTCACAAACAACTAACGTGAATCCTGGAATTCATACCCGCCTGCTGGACGAAGGAGGCGTGGTGGTAATTGGTGTTCCCTTACCAGCCGGCGAAGATCCTGTACAGGTCCCACCTTCAGAGGACCCCGGATATATACCCGCTGAAGAGCTACTCCTGCGCCCCGAAATTCAGTCCGCCCTGGCAGGTCAGCCAGATACCACCGTGCGGGTGGTCGCATCTGCAGGGGACCGACGTGTGTTATACGCTGCTGCGCCAGTTTTTGGAGAGGATGGTAAAGTCATTAGCCTGATTTATCTATCTACACCGCTTCCACCCAGTGGATTACCAGAGAAACTCATTTACCAACTGGTCGAGGCAGTGCTGGCTGCTGGAGTTCTGGCCAGTATTGCAGGAATTTTCCTGGCTCGTAGCATCGCCCGCCCTTTGGAGGATCTTGATCAGGCTGCAGCTGCGGTATCCGCCGGAGATCTGACTCAACAGGTTCCTGTCGGAGGCAGCATCAGCGAGCTTCAGAATCTAGGTCAAACATTTAACCAGATGACTGACAATCTGCGCCAAAGCGATCAAGCTAAAAGCACCTTTATTGCTGATGTCACCCACGAGCTGCGCACCCCACTGACAGTAATCAAAGGCACCGTGGAAACACTGGAAGACGGCGCACTTGATGATCTGTCCGGCCGCGGGCGACTGCTGGATTCCATGGGCAGAGAAACCAATCGCTTGATCCGACTGGTGAATGATTTATTGGTTTTAACCCGGGCAGACGCCAGCGCCCTGAAACTTGATCTTCAATCCCTGGATTTGGATAAACTAGTCCGTACCCGCAAGAATATCCTGGGGCCGCTTGCTTCCATCCGGAAGATAAATCTGGAAGTGATTGACATAGAATCTGACAAAAAGCCCGGGTTCTGGGTTCAGGGTGATGCCGACCGCCTAGCCCAGGTAGTGGGCAACCTGCTTGATAACGCCATCCGCCACGCACCGCGGGATTCAGTGGTTTCAATTACTCTTGAACATCTGGGCGAAGAAATATCCTGCACAGTCAGTGATAATGGTTCAGGAATACCCGCCCAACATTTGCCGTTTATCTTTGAGCGCTTTTACCGCGTGGAAGCTTCCCGGGACCGGGGCAGCGGTGGATCTGGTCTCGGACTGGCTATCGCCAGATCTTTAATTCTGGCTCAAGGGGGAAATATTCAAGCTGAGAGCCAGGAAGGGCAGGGAACCAGTATCTCTTTCCGGCTGCCTGCTGTCGAAACTGCCGCCTAACTGACTGATTTCTGACACCTTCCTGACCAGGTGAATCGTTATGATGAGAGAAATAAACTTTTTACCTGGAGGAATTTCCCATGAAAACACTTTCTATCGTACTCAACACCATCTTGATTTGTGTCTTGGTTTCTATCCTGGCAACTGTGGGTCTGCCTAATAATGATGTTATGGCCGCTGAAAGAAACCTAGCTCCCGCCGTGTCAAACACAGTGTGTGACGGCAGCCGGAGTGTTCAGGTAAGCGGCACCGCTGTGGTAAATGTCACCCCTGATCGGGTTCTGATTCAGCTGGGAGTGCAGTCCAACGGAAGGACCCCGCAATTGGTGGAGGCAGTTAACAGCACCACTATCTACCGGGTGATCCAGGCTATTAAGAGACTCGATATTGAGGAAAAGGATATTGTAACCGACCGCTATGTGATCGATCCGATTTATGAGGATTATGATTCCCTGCAAATAGAAGGTTACCGGATTTACAACATGGTAGCAATCACCCTCCGCGACATTAACAAAGTGAATGATGTGCTCGTCGCCGCCCTGAGCGCCGGGGCTAACCAGGTGGTCAATGTAGAGTTTTATCTCAGCGACCTGCGCAAATATCGGGATCAGGCCCGGGAACTGGCCGTTATAGCTGCCGGCGAAAAAGCCCGCGACCTGGCGGAGGCAGCAGGAGCCGAAGCCGGCTGCGTGCTGAACATTAACGAAAATACCTGGTCCTATTTCAGCGGAGGATATTGGGGCCGGAACAACAATCTTTGGACCCAGAACACTGTTCAGAATGTCCCAACTTCTGGCGGCTCTGGCGATTCGTCTGAATTCGGTCCGGTAAATCTAGGTATGATCTCGGTCCGGGCGGAAGTCAACATCAGTTATAGTTTGCAGTAATGGATCTCAGTGAATACGACAAATCCCCGGCCAAGAGCCGGGGATTTGTCGTATTAAAAAATATGTCATTCCACCTGTCCTGTAACTGAAGGAATTGTCGAAGGGAGTCTCGAGGAATCCACACAAAAATCAAGTCACAATATTTCAGGGAAAGCGAAAGCAAAATTGTATCAGATGGTATTTCAATCTAGTATTTCTTTTCCATCATCCGCCCCATCATTGTTCTGAATCCATTTTAGTATTTCAGCAGTTGTTTCCTCTGCTGTTTGGCCTTCTGTGTAAACTGTCTTTTTTGCCAGCATGCTGTTCGAGGGGTGCCTGACAAAATGCTCATTCAGCCAAAGCAATTCGGGGTCAATTTTTCCAACTTCTCTCACTAATAAATCCGAGAACCGCTCATTTACAATTTCAACCGACCGATCCAGATCTGGCGAGGGCAGAATCAGGATTACATTCTCAACCGGTTTTAAAGCATTTTCCACCCGGGAGAAAAATTCCTCATCCTCGTATACCGAATGCCCAGCACCAAAATCAAGAACACAATTCTCGAACTCTTCTAAAGCTCGTTCAACCGCATAAGCTTCAAATGGCTTCCAGTAGCGGATGAGGCTCATCATACCCTCATCCCCGACAATTTTTGAGGCTAATTTCTCGTCATAACCCATTTCTCCGTAGAACCTATGGCGCAATTCGTCCATCTCGTAGCGTGGAATACCCAGCTTGTCGGCTAACAGCTGCGCGATGGTTCCCTTGCCTGTACTCATCGGACCAATCAAGATGATGATTGATTGCCTTTCTGATTCTATGTTTTTCATATCATCCCTGGTATTCGTTTTCCTGCTGTCCAGTGATATCTGTCTGTATCCTTAGCAGGAGACCTGCTGCGGATTGTTCCCTGCGATCCACTTCGCTCAACCCGGTCCAGGCGGAGGTGATATAAAGCTGATTTAGTTCTGGTCCGCCAAAGGCACAGCTGGTGGGACGCCCCACAGGGAGTTGAATGACCCGTTCCACCTTTCCATCTGGGTCGTATCGTGTAATCCGCCATCCGTCCCAATGCGCGCTCCAGATAAACCCCTCGCTGTCCACACATAATCCATCCGGGAATCCTTTTCCTTCCGGAACCTGGACAAAGGAACGGCGGTTCTTGATTAAGCCGCTGGCCGGATCAAAATCATAGGCATAAATAACTCTTAAAGGGGAGTCAGTATAGTACATAGTCTGGTCATCCGGGCTCCAACCGATTCCATTGGAGATGGTAATCCCGGTTTCCATAGTGTGTAACGATCCATCAGGATCAAGCCTGTAAAGGCTGCTTCCCGCATCCTCCCCCAGCGTGCCGGCCCAGAAGCGTCCCTTTCTATCCACCCGTCCGTCGTTAAATCGGGCATTTTTCCTGCCCTCTTCAGGGTTGTTAACCAGTTGTAATTCCAGTGACTTAAAATCCCAGAACCCCAATCCATCCCGCAGGGCTAATACCAGGCCGCCAGAAGCGCGGAAGGCCAGGCAGCCTATTGGTTGTCCCACATGGGTTGTATCCTGTTTTCCCGTGTCTGGAAATAATCTGTGAAAACACTCGCCGTCAATATCAACCCAGTATAAGGCATTCTCCCTGGCATGCCACAAAGGACCTTCCCCGAGTTGATTTGCTGCTTTTAGGAGATATTCAATTTCTATCATTGATTTGCCTTCCCGATTGAATCGTAACATGATTCAGGATTGGAAGTAATCATGCCTTGAGGGTAAATTCCGGGCAGGCAGAATGTGTGATTCCTGGTTTTTCTAAAACAGATTCGTTTTTCCCCCTCGCAAATCCATTATTTCAGCGCTAATTTTCTGGCTTAACTCATAAACTTCATCAAAATCAGCTTCAGTCCATTCCCCAGCATCCAATAATTCCCAACCGCGCTGAAAACAATCGTCGATTTCTCCCAGGAGAGTACTTAAATTCCTGCTTTTTACCGGCAAAGTCAGAGCCTGGATCCTTTGGCCCTCAAACCTGCGGAAATAATCGCCTTTTGTATCTATATCGACCAATAAATTAGCTCTCTTGACAGTGCCGACGAAATCACCAAAAATAATTATTCTGGTCAGCACATACCCCTCAATCCAATCGAGAACTTTAGTATTCAACATAGCAATCTTGGCTCCGCTGAAAAAACCTATCTGAGCGAGATGGTGGCAGGTTGAAGCC
>CAZHHT010000031.1:0-28684 GCA_964532455.1 uncultured Anaerolineales bacterium | reverse complement strand
GCGCTTACCTCTGTGCCCGGCGGTATCTCGAAAATCTGGGCGTAAAAGGTGCCTGCCATAGCGACCCCAATCCCACCATCCTGGGCATGCGCCATAGATCCCGGCAGCACCGCTGAAGCCAGCGCCACCAGAAGAAGTAAAAGGAGGGCGGGCCTCGCCGCTCCCCTTTTCTCTATGCTTAGCCAACTCAAGAGCCTAGCCATTAGCATCCTAGTTAATTCGTCACTGAGAAGGTAATCGTGCCTGAGTACTCGCCGATGTCAATCCCGCTGTTATATAGTTCAAGGCTCATGTACAGGTCAACATCAGTAGTAACCTCATTAGTGTTATCAGCGGTTTCGGTGCGATCATCTGCGGCATGCCCAGCTATGGTGACGTTTGAGTCGGTCACCGCCTGATCCTCCGTGGGAATACCATCAGTTGCATTGTCATCTATTATCAGTCCGAACTCACCTGCCGCATCCGGTGTACCAGAGGTATCCAGGGTTATGGAGTCTTCTTCGCCGATAACCCAGGTCCCTGCTGACATGACTCCCACAGCATGAGCATCATTGGCAATGATATTGGTGCTGACAGTATGGTCCGCAGGAGTGGTTATAGCCGCAGTAGCGCCCAGGGCCAGAGTGCCAAAGTCGATGGTGGCAGGGTCCATAGCGATCTGGGAATAGGCCGTCATCGCCTTTGTCTTTTCAGTATTTTCAGCAGTAGCCGCTGTCCCATCGGTTACCTTGACATAGATATCCCATTCAGCAACCGCGCCACCACTAGCAGCAGCCTCGACTGCCAGCTTACCCGGCACGAAGCTTAGGTTCCACTCACCCTCAGTTACCTCCATGTCCCCTGGAGTAACGCTCACGTTGGTCGTACCTAGGACCCATGTTGTACTGGTGACGTCCCCAACTTCCATGCTCCAGGTACCACCGCTCTTTACCCACTTGAATACAGCATTTTCGTCGCAGTCGAAGATCTCGTCTCCGATACCATCCTGGGCCCCATTGCTGTCATAGAAGATATAGATGTCGATCCGCTCTATATCGTCGATGGTGTTGTTATCGGCGGCAACGATCTCGACCCAATACTCCGTGAGCGGCGTCATGGAATTTATTGAGCCTCCATCTCCTCCAGTCGCCTGCAGCGTCACAGAGGTAATGGTTGGAGCTGCGTTGCTAGCGGTCACCGACCCCGTAACTAATCCATCTGCCATAACTGGCGTAGCTACCGCCACCACCAGCAACAATGTTAATAATAATGAGCTAATTTTCTTAATCATTTAATTTTCTCCTTTTGGAAAACATTAGAGTTTCCCAAACGCTATTGTGTGATAATACAGTGGCATCCGGGGTGATCTACCTGATGCTACTGCGGGAGGGGAAGTACAGTTGATGTTGTAGCCCATCCCTCTCATTTTTGGGCATCGCCTTGTATATCCAGTATCTAAGCATTTTCACCTCCTTTCCGCGCAGCTTTCCTTGTGGGTAACTCGCACCGTCTGTCCTCATCAAACGTCCTGACCACCTGTAGAAATAAAAATGGCCTGGATGTATGTCCAGGCCACCTAGATAAAAGTTGATAATTGTGTTAGGCGGTCTGGCGATCATAACTATGCCTGAGGGAATAGCGTTAGACCCATGACTTTGCGTCGCCGGCTTTCACCGGGTTTGCCTTTTCTATCCACATGCATTATAGACAATAACTAAGTATAGACAGTTTACAACTATGCAAACCCCACAGCCAATTATCGGCAGCTCAAGATGGGTACACATCAAACGTGCGATAGGTTATATAGCAAAAAGATGTAAATGTTCAGGCTAAAGCTTTCACAACAAGGAATTCCGACGCAAGGCTGAATAGTTATAGATACATGAAGAAGAATCTGTACAAGAATAGGAATAATGCCTCTTGTCCGATGAGTAGTAGGTTCGAGTCCTACCCGAGGAGCCTCTTGGCAGTTCAGGCCGACTCTTATCCATAGCCCCCTGAGCGTAGGGTGAAGGGGGATTCGGATCATTTCCTCGGAAAGGGGGAGGGGAGCACACCCTGTGGCACCCGCGGTTACCATCCTGCCTCAGGCGGACGGGGATGAACACCCCCTAGAAAAAATCCACCCGTATAAACAAGCTCAGCACCTGGAATTCCAATCATCAGCAGTGACGCAAGGACGATGATCAGGCAGGGTAGCCTGGACTTTCGCTTTACTACCTTTTCTTGGCTTTCCAACTTGTTTTTTTCACAATCTTCGGTATAATTATCTTAGGAGTATCACAGAATGTTACGAAAACCGTCACATAATGTTAGAAACATAAGAAAGGTAATTTAACAATCATGGCCCGATCCTTATCTCCCCTCGAAGCCCAACTCATCCTGCATCTTGAATGGGAAAAGCAGCCGGTGGTCACCATCAAAGAGACCATGGATATCCTGGGATGCTCATATGGTCATGCCCGACAAATTATCCATCGTCTAGCCAAACGGCGTTGGCTGGCCCGTATCACGTCCGGCACGTATGAACTGATCCCAGCCGAGCGAGGTGAGCACGCCTTTTCCGATACTAATCCCTTGTTCATTGGCAGCGCCCTGGTGGAGCCTTATTATTTTTCCTATGCCACCGCAGCCTTTTTCCATGGTCTTTCCGCCCAATCTGCAGCAACCGTCTATATTGCTACAACTGCGCGGAAGGGGAGGCGGCTGCTCACTGTACGCGGCAAATCGTACCGTTTGGTAGTCCAGCCGGAGCACAAATTTTTTGGCGCGATCGATGTTGACGCTTACGGTAGCCAAGTAATGATGGCAAAACCAGAAAAGACCATTGTGGATGCTCTTGACCGCCCTGAATACACCGGTGACGTACCGGAGATCGCCGCGATGCTGTGGCGCGGCAAGGGGCGATTGGACTGGGATCAACTTGTTAACTATGCACTTCGCGTACAATCCCAAGCGCTCGTCCAGCGCCTGGGATATTTAACCGATCTCCTTGATATACCGCTGGCTCCCATAATTCGAGAGCAGCTTTTGGGTGGTATTGGAAAAAGCACCTCCTATTTGGGAAGGATAGGCCAATGGGGCACCGGCGGTGCCTACGATACCATTTGGCGTGTCGTGGATAATATCCCGCGCCGGGAATTGTTATCAGAGCTAAAGGTGTTGTAATGATCGAGAAGCGATTGATCCAATGGTATGCCGCAGACGCCGGGGTAGATCTCGATATTGCTGAGAGGGAGATCATTCTGGCCTATGTGCTGCGTATTCTACTTGATGAGGGATTGTTCGATTATCTGGCGTTCAAAGGTGGAACAGCTATCCGTAAGCTCTTTCTAGGAAGGACAGGACGCTTCAGTTTGGACCTGGACTTTACTGCCATTGGTGATATCACACCTGAGGAACTGGTGCTCGAGTTGGCCGATCTCTTACATAATCGAACATATTATGGCCTTACGTTCAACATCCCCGGCCCTGACTATTATGTGACTGAAGATGCTGGCGGTTGTGGTGCAGAAGTCACCTATCACCATGAGTGGGTGACCGCTGGCCGTTTTGGCGTGCAGGTAAGTTTTCGCGCTGCGCCGCTGCTGCCAGTGCAGACGGCACCACTTCAACGTGAGCGTTATTTTGAGTGGATGGATGTTGATCCCCCTGATGTTCCGGCGCTGGACTTGCGTGAAGTAATCGGAGAGAAAGTGCGCGCTGCAGCACAGCGTACCCGCGTGCGTGATCTTTATGATCTGTATCAATTTGCCCATCAGCCCTACGATCGTGACGTAGTGCGGAAGATCGCCGTCATCAAGTGCTGGGAAACACGTTTTCCCTTTGATCCGACAGCTTTTCTGGATGGTTTACCGGAAGGTAATTACGATTGGGCTGATCTGAATCGCTTAGTGCGCCGCGACCGGAGGATCACCCCTGACGAGATTTTGCAGACTGTTCAGGGGAGCTATAATTTTCTCAGCGAGATGACGGAAGAGGAAATTCAATTAGCTGCTGATCCATACGGTCGCGAACACCACGTTTACCGGCGAATGGCGAATAGTTTAAAGAAGGAATAACCATAACTTTCTGTGGAAAACTCCCTCAAGATCATCGATGTGTCAACATCCCATTTTTAGCACCAGTTAAAAGTGGATGGTAGTTGGGAAGGGCAGGGGGATATCCTCCTGCTAACCGTAATTACTAATAACCCCTTTTTTCTTAGTGGGTCGTAGATTTACGCGAAGAGAATGTGTCTATGAGTAATTCTACAGGAATGACATACCCAGTATGTCCGTATTGGCAGTGGTTAGAATGGCACGAAATCGCTGATGGTCATCTCCAAGTCGAGCTCTATATTGAGGTAATCCTGGGTGGTCTCAATACTGGCATGCCCCAGCAGTTTGCTGATCTGGGATATCGGCACACCAGCGCGCCTTCCAAGCTCGGCATAGGTTCTTCTAAGATCATGCGGCTGCAGCTCGGGTTTCCCAATCATCGCCCCACGTTTTTGCACGATGTTATACAACCCCGTCGTGCTGATGCTTTCCCCGGGCTCTTTGTTTCTTCCCAAGCTGCGCAAGATTAATCCTTCTGCATTTACAAGAAACTGCCAATCAATGATGGCTTCCGCCAGACGCTTATTGATAGGCACAACACGATCTTTGGCGCCTTTGCCTGTCACGTTCAGCACGTAGCGCTCGTTTTGTTTAACTATATCTGTAAATTGTAAACTGGCGGCTTCTTCGCGCCGCAGCCCGGCTGCCATCATCAGGCCAATCGCCAGCCGATCCCGCTGGGCGAATATTCTCATTTCCACCTTACCGCTAACTCTTCGGTGACAGGCATCCAGTAACTGTTCAGCTTCAAACCAGGTTAACCAGGTGTGTGCCCGTTCTCCTTTGGGTTGTCTGATCTTAATAGTTTTCTGCAGCGCCTGGGCCCGAAAGACAGCCGCCTGAATGATATCGGCGTCAATCGTTGTTGGATTGGCGACACTGGCAGTTCCGGGACTCGTGGCAGAAGCCTACCTGTTCATTTTGGCGATACTATTTATAAATACCATGTTCAGCTTCGGCGCGATAGGGCAGGGGGATGCGGTCTTAGCGTATGGTCTATTGGCCATAGCTTATGAGAATGGGTTGTGGATGCCGCTGGTGTTATTAGGCACGAGCATATTGGGTGTTCTTCCTTTAATACGGAAGCGTAGCCCGAAAGAGATCCTGGACCGCGCTTTATATATACTGAAGAATTTCAGGCGAATAGAAGAAGACGAGGAAGCCGTAAAGTTTCCCTGGGCTGTGATTGCTGCGGGAATTGGACTGATTTATATTTGGTTTGTAAGGGGAGTGATTTTATAATGGATAGTTCTAAAAGAAATACCATAATTATTTTGGGTGTTATTGGATTACTGATACTGGTTGCTGTAATCCTCGTGTTTTTAGGTGTGCTGAACTCAGGTGGCAGCCTGGCGGAAGTTATAGAAAAACTGAAAGGCAGCGACGTACCAACAATAGCTGAAGCTAAGCAGACTCAAGTGGCTGGGGCGGCCGAAGTAGCCGGGGTTGAGATCTATGATCTTTCCATGTATGAGGAGAGCAAGCCAGGAGTATGTTGAGGCGCTGGCCCAGCTGGAAGAAGACTGGTTTTCCAGGACAGTTATTGTCATACCCAAAGGCCCCGAGGGAGGAGATTTCCCCAATGCGCCTCTCCCTATATATGACGCGTTTGCTGGACAGAAGAGGGCGAATCGGCTGAGGGTGAGACGTACACTATAACCAGGACCTGGATTGGGGATATAGCTGTTGGAACAGAGGTTATACTGGAGGGAGTAGTGCTGCAGGGTGAATGGTGTTTTGTTACTGGTGAAACGATTGGGGGTTGGAGCTCGTCCGGATGGGTATGGTGTTATTATCGGCTATTTATTGCGGAATAAACAGCGCAGTTTCGCATAGGCAATAGAGCACAATAAATAACGCTGCCTTTGCTAAGGAAAAATTTATGAATTACCAAATGACAATTGAACAACTGGAAGATCTAATGACTTCCAAGGAGGGAGAGCATCTTGAATTTAAGGAAGCCAGAAAAAATTTTCACTTTGAAACCCTTGTAAAGTATTGCGCGGCATTAAGCAACGAGGGTGGAGGAAAGATTATTCTTGGTGTAACAGACAAACGACCTAGAAGTGTTGTGGGTTCTCAGGCTTTCGTGCAACCGGAACGAACAAGGTCTGGTCTTATCGCACAACTACATTTAAACATTGATTTCAGCATAGTCAATCATCCTGATGGTAGGGTTCTGATTTTCCATGTTCCAACGCATCCAATCGGGAATCCCGTTAAAGATAAAGGGGTTTACTGGCAAAGGCAGGGCGACAGTCTGATAGCTATGTCCGAAGATCGGCTGCGCAGTATATTTGCGGAGGCAGGACATGATTTCTCGGCAGATATATGTGCTTCCGCCACTATGGATGATTTGGACTCAGCGTCAATTGAAAACCTTCGCAAACGGTGGATTATAAAGTCAGGGAATCAAGGTTTAGCCACTCTTACTCAGGAACAGCTGCTTAATGATGCAGAAGCCTTAGTTGACGGTGATTTAACCTATGCTGCCCTGATTTTATTCGGGTCGCGCAAAGCCCTAGGGAGACACCTTGCTCAGGCGGAAGTTATTTTTGAGTACCGTGCCTCCGACGCTTCCGGTCCTGCTCAGCAAAGAAAGGAATTTCGGCAAGGGTTTTTCAGCTTCTACGATGAGTTATGGAACCTTATTAACCTGCGGAACGATATCCAGCATTTTCAATCTGGACTGTTTATTCTGGATATTCCTACTTTTTCCGAGCGAGTTGTTCGGGAAGCTGTTTTAAATGCCGTCAGCCACCGCGACTATCAGCTTGGAGGCAGTGTTTTTGTCAGACAATATCCACGGCGATTAGTGCTCGAAAGTCCAGGTGGCTTTCCTGTTGGTATAACCAAACAGAATATTCTTGACCGTCAATTGCCGCGTAACCGGCGTATCGCGGATATTTTTGCCAAGTGTGGTCTTGTGGAACGCTCAGGTCAGGGTATGAACTTGATGTTTGAATTGAGCATAAAAGAAAGCAAACCAACACCCGATTTTACAGGTACAGATCAATATCAGGTTGTTCTTAATCTTAATGGAAAAGTACAGGACCCACAATTTTTGAAGTTTCTTGACAAGGTGGGGAGGGAGACTTTAGAACTCTTCAGTACAGACGATTTTTTGTTGCTGGACTATATACATAGAGAGAAGAGGGTGCCGGAAAAGTTTGAAAATCGTTTGCAGTTACTTGTGGACAAGGGGGTTGTAGAGCGATATGGACGCGGCCGCGGAGTCAAATATATCCTCAGCCGCCGGTATTATGACATGGTTGACGAAAAAGGCTCATACACACGCAAGAAGGGGTTGGATAGAAAAACAAACAAGGCTTTACTTTTGAAACATATCAAAGAAAACAACGATGATGGCAGCAGGCTTAAGGAGCTTATGCAGGTACTTCCTGCTTTATCAAAAGGGCAGGTGCAAAGTTTGATTAAGGAACTGAAAGCCAATGGAAAAATATTCAATATAGGAAATACACGGGCGGCACTCTGGTATCTGGGGGACGCTGATGATATTGCGTCTGGAAATAGCGGGAGTACACAATTTTGACGCAATATACTGGCGATAAAACCCTCAAAAACAAGGGGTTATATTGCGTCTGTTATTGCATCAATGGTTTATTTGACGCAATAGGGCAAAGGTTGGAGATTAGCAAAAATTATAGATCAGGATTTCCAGTCCTGGACCAGCTGCTGGGCGGAAGTGAAGATATGCAGGGAGGTTTGTACCCCGAGGATCTCTGGCTTCTGGCCGGAGCCCAGGGCATAGGGAAAACCTCACTGGCTTTGCAGATGGCCCACAATATGGGAAGCCAGGGAGTCTTGGCTCTGTTTGTTTGCTACGAACACACACCCATAACGCTCTGGGAAAGGATGATCTGCCAGGCTTCCGGATATATAAACAAGTTAGGGCAGGGGGGTGGTGAAAAAGACCTGGTAAGCATCTCGGATCTGCGCAAGATATACCGGAGCATGATCGAAGACTATGAAGGGCAGGATTTCAGCCAGGAAAAGATGATCGATGAATTACTCTCCCATTTGCCGGCACCAAAAAAGCTCTGGGCTGAATTCACAAAATCAGCTGCACACGTCTGGCTTATTAAAGGAGATCTCCTTTATACATCACCGGCAGCGCTTGAGGCCTATGTCAAAATGGCCAAAGAGGAAGGCCACCACAGAATGGTTTTGTTTGTTGATTATGTTCAGCGGATCCCGGTGCCTCCCCAACATGGCCGGCTCCTGGAAACCATGGAGAGAATTGAATTTGCTCTTCGTGCACTAAAGGGAATTGCCATGACGCACATGATTCCCGTGGTTGGGGTGAGCGCTGCAGATGCGGAAGGCCTCCGGGGAGGGCGGATCCACCTGGAGAACATGTGGGGCAACGCGACCATGCAGTATGAGCCCGATGGAGCGCTGGTACTTAATAAAGATCACTCTGAGAATGGGGTAGAGCAGGTCAGGCTTGCGATCGAGAAATCCCGCAGGGGAGAAAGCGAAATCGAATTACGCTATCCATTTCGCGGAAACGTGTACAGCTTCGGAAGCCCTGGGGTTCGCATCCCAGATGGGGAGAGCTGGCAGCATGAGAGAGCATCCCAGAAACCCAAAGAAATAAAAGAGTCATTTCTTGACTTAGTGGAGATAGAAAAATCAATATGAGCCTGGTATACGTGATTAGAAAGAGAGACAGAAAGCAGCCAGTATCGGACTACCTTCTATTAGAAGAAGCCCTTTACCACTGGAACGCTATGGGATATGAACATCCTGATTATTATATTGAGGTATTTGAAGGGCCAGAGATACCCTTGCCTGATAAACCAATAGAGGTCCTATACCTTTTTGTAGCGGATGACGATTCCGAGGATGAATACCCGAGGCCTATTGAGAATTTTCATATAACAAGGTTTATGTAAAAGGAGCTTGCCCTGATTTCACAAGCACTTGATCTAGGGATTAAGATAATCATCAGCGGGCTGCTGATCTATGCCGCGGTAGCGGATCTGCGCAAGCGGGAGGTTCCTTACGTAGCTGGTCTCGGGATCCTGTTATTTGGTGGGTTTTCTTTATTTTGGTCACAGCACTGGCTGTTAGGTGTGTTTTATGTGGTTGCAGTGATGGGCAGCAGGGGAGGGTTGTGGGGACTCGCTGCCATGGTTATTGCGCTGACAACCCTGGCAGTACCGGGGTTATTGGCAGAGGAATACCCTTTTATCATGGCCGTCTTCTTTATTATTATGATGTTCAGGTTTAAGGTATTCGGACAGGGAGACGCAGTATTGGCTTTTGGGCTCTTGGCGATCGCTTATGAAGATGGGTTATGGATGCCCCTGGTTTTATTGGGAACGAGTATCTTGGGGATCATTCCTTTATTCTGGAAACGCACACCAAAGGAGATCCTGGTAAGGACCAAGTTGATATTGAGTAACTTTGGAAAGATTGAAAAAGACGAAGAGGCTGTGAAATTTCCATGGGCAGTCATAGCTGCAGCCATTGGACTGTTTTATCTATGGTTAGTCCGGGGAGCGATGTTGTGAAGAAAAAAAATAGAGTCCGAATAAATGTCTTGGTGGGTGCCAATATACTTGGTGTGATAGCCCTTCTTTCTATATTGATTCCTTCTTGCTCCTGCAGTAACTTGTTCAATAACGGGAACGGGGTCATCAAAGCTACAAAGACTTCTGAAGGTGGGTTTGCGGAGTCTGTGGGGATCGAAGCCTACGACCTCTCTTTGTATGAAGAAAGCAGCGATGAATATTATGCAGCTCTTGGCCAGATGGAGGAGGACTGGTTTCCGCGCAACGCAGTGGTCATTCCCAAGGGTCCGGAAGGGGGAGATTTTCCAAACGCACCGGTACCGATCTATGATGCTTTTCCAGGTCAGCAAGCAGAAACAGAAGAAGGCGAGTCCTATGAGATCACCAGGACCTGGATCGGGGATATTGCCGTAGGAACAGAGGTTGTTTTGGAAGGGGTAGTTGACCAAGGGGAATGGTGTTTTATAACAGGAGAAACGATCGGGGGATGGAGATCGTCTGGTTGGGTTTGGTGTTATAGATTGTTTATTCCGGAATAAAGAAATAGTTTCATTAAGGACGGTTTTGATTTAATCTGATAGTTTAAGGAGGCCATCCTATGCGATATCAGCTAGTTATTGGAGAAGACGACAAGGAATTGGAAAATAAAGTCAACCAATTAATAACATATGGATGGATACCCCAGGGAGGTGTCCATGTTTATCCATTGCAGCTAAACTATCCCGACAGGATACATTTCTTGCAAGCAATGGTAAGTGATCCTGACTATGAGTATGATCCGACAAAAGGTGATGAGGAACGCAGAAAGGCACAGAAAAGAGAGTAAACGGAGACATGTTTTAAAAGATGAAAGAGAATTACAAGAGAAAGGAAATTTTATTCTAGCTCGTTTTTTCGCACAGGCAACAGGATATTAATTCAATTCCCAGTTTGGTTGTTTACTTGTTTTACCTAGCCGGACTTGTTGTTATCTATCTATAAATAACCAAACTGGGTCATCTCGGGTCATAATGATGAAGGGGAAAACAAATGAAAAGCCACATTCAATATTCACGACTAACGGGAGAAGAGTTATGAACAAAAAAAATACAACAAAATCTTCATCATTCCCCCAAGAATTATCACATCAAGCCCAGGACCCACTTCAATTAGTGGAGCAGATATATCGGGAATATGCCCCCAGTGTGGATCCAAGCCGCTGGCCCTGGGAGAAAACTCGCTGGTATGAACTAATATTTTGCATCTTGTTTTCTATCGGGGAGCCCGAGGTGCCGGCCACCGCGATCCGGGAGCTGACGACCATTCTTTCAAACTTTGGTTTGCTTGAGGTGGATTCCATAGCTTCCTGGCGAACTGACGATGAAAAAGCCCGGGTAGAACATGTGACCGTTAAAACGCTGCTGGAAAAAGCGGGATTCTCCAGTAGTCAGTCCGCAACAGCCCTGAACTTCATGGAAGAAGCAGCTATCCACATTCAGCAGTCCTACGAAAGCAAAATTCAAAAATTCCTGCGCCGATTCGGCGAGGATTTGTTGCTAAATATCAAGAAAGAATTGAATCTGGATGAATATCCCACGGCCCATCAGGCCTTGTCTCTCTGGTTGCAGAATACTCTCAATCTGCCGATTCCCGCCACCGACCCTGTTGCCGAGAAGGCCTGCCAAAGGCTTGGTGTTGAATACAAGGTTCTGGTTGAGGCAGCAACTGCTCAGGATATTAACATTGCTTTACTGGATGACGCACTGCGCAGCTACTGGGAAACAGAAACATCAGAAAATGAGTATCAAGAGCCCATTTCCTAAAGCGTTGGAATCCGCAGTCTACTCAAAGGAGGCAGGCGATGACAGAGAAACCTATAAGGAAGATTTATTGGATTGGAGGAAACCTCTCCCGGACGGAGCGGACCAAGGAATGGGTTCCCTATGGAGCCCAAATTCAAGAGCATTACCGGAAGATGGGTGCAGAGGATTCCGGATATGAATATGTTTGGGTTTCTAGGTGCACTGTAAAGCAATTTACATCGATCTGGAAGGATCCCACCACCTACGGAATAGTCTGGTATTCCCACGGGGAAGCAATTTCCAGTAGTTCCTTCACTGGCTACCCCCTGGCATACAGTATGTACTTGGACGAAAGCTGGCGTGGCGTTCCCCGAGGAGAGCAGTGGAAAAAAATGTTGCTGGATCCGCAGAAACTTCCAGCCCCGAGTCCGAATCTCAAGTTTATCGCCATCAAAAGCTGCGGAAGTGCTAAGATCCACGATAAGTGGCAGCAGAAGGCGCCGGGTGTCACTGTGGTAACCCATCAGGGACAGTTGTTCCGGAGGGAATCATCCCGTTATGGAAAATTTGACCAGATGCTCAACTGGGCGAAGGGCAGGCCGGGATGGTCAAAAGGAAAAGTATCAGACGGGGCCGGGTATCTGTTTGAGAAGCTTCCCAAACTCATTAAACAGACAGGCGGGGGATGCGACTGTAATTTTGGTCTACGGGAATATTGGACATCTGCTCAATCTTCGTCCCACCAAACCGGACCGAATTTTGTTTCCCAGAAACAATATTACTCTCATAAAGATATTACCCCAACCAATCCGCTGCGGAAAATGTGGGATCAGGGAAACCGGACTGGGACTTCAACACCACCACCTTTGACTCCTTCCCCATTTCAGCGTCCCGGTGGCTTCACTAATCAAGCAGGGGTACAGACGAAATTCAATATTCACCGGCCAACACAGACTCCTCCGAAACCGGGTTTTGGAACCAGACCAACCTGGCAACCGAAGCAAGCAAACCCCTACAACAACCCGCTGCGGAGCATTTGGGACAGAGGTATTGGCAGTTCCTCAACACCCTCATCGTTTCCCAATCAGGGGATCTCTGGCAATCCTTTAAGGCAGATGTGGGATCAGGGAAATCAGCCGGGAGGACAATTCCATTCTTCCTTTCAGAATCGGACGCAACACAATACGGCCCAGAATCCACTGAGGCAGATGTGGGATCAGGGAAATCGGCCAGGAGGACAATTCCGTTCTTCCTTTCAGAATCGGACGCAACACAATGTGGCTCAGAATCCTCTGAGGCAGATGTGGGATAAAGGGAATAAGTTTGGGTAAATGGAACTCGTCGGGATGGGTTTGGTGTTATAGGTTTTTTGTACCAGAGTGAGTTATTTATATGGAAGAAGATGAGTAAAACGACTGAGTACAAAGCTGATCTACACCAGAGATATTGGAAATATAAAGAGATTAAATTTCCACACAAACAATTACTCTTTGATGATCGATATGATAAACCCACAAGCCCCCCCGTTTTTATTCGAAAAGAAGCACGGAATAATATAATCATCAACCCCTCCGCAAGCGAGCAAGAAAAGAAAGAATTGTTTGCCATCGTTCCTGAAGGTGAATGGCACAAATGGTATGGGAGCATGAACAGTTCACAAGCGCTGGCGCAGAGCATATTAGGAAATTTGTTTGTTTACAATTCTTTGCACTGCTTGTCTGAACTAAAAGATGATGCGGGATTACCTTTGTTAGGGAAAGGGCAAATTCCACCAGATGATTTCAAGATGGAATACAAAATTAATTATCTTGGCGAACCTCGCCCCACAAGCCTTGATGGTTTTCTTCCTGGAGATTATCAAATTGCAATTGAGTGTAAGTTTACAGAAACAGAAGTAGGAACTTGTTCGCGTCCGAGATTAACCCCGGCTAACTCAAATTTTGAAAAAGACCACTGTAATGGGACGTATTCAATTCAAAGGAAAAGAAAAACAAAGTGCCCTTTAACTGAATCTTACATTCTTTATTGGTGTTATGTTCCAAGCCTATTCAAATGGACAAATGATATCGATTTAAACCCGTGCCCGCTGTATAAAAATTATCAACTGGTGCGGAATATTTTGGCGGCAGGAGTAAAACCAGGCGGGCAAGTATCTTCGGACAACGGGCATGTTGTCCTAATCTACGACGAGCGAAATCCTTCTTTTCAATTAGGCGGGGATGGGCTATCAGCTTACAAAGAAACTCAAGCAGAATTGAGAAATCAAACGATGCTAAGAAAATGCAGCTGGCAGTGTATTGTCAAACACCTGCGCAACAAGGGTGTCTTGCCCTGGCTGACAGAAGAGCTGGCTCTGAAATATGGGTTTTGAAAGCCACAATTGCGTATAGGCAATATGGTATTAATTCATCACCAGGCTTTATTTTTTTCTACCTTTAAATATTCAAACTGAGTCATGCCAAAAAGATCAAGTTTTGCAGTATCTCGAAGAAGGTAAGGATGCCTGAAAATACGGATACGCCTGGGGTCTATATTGAAGAAGTGAATTCCATCGCGGGCCATATAGTAGGCGTCAGCACTTCTACAACAGCTTTTATTGATATCTTTAAAGAAGGCCCGATCGGGAAAGCAACCCCGATTTCAAGTATTGAAGAGTTCACAAATATCTTTGGCGGAGTAGACGACCATAGTGAAGCCTCTTATGGGATCTATCAGTTCTTCATAAATGGTGGCACGCAAGCGGTGGTTGTACGGGTTCCCGGTAGGAAAGCTCCAGGAAAGAAGGCCATCATTGTTGGATTGAACACCCTGGCATCGGATAAGAAAGTTTTGATAAAAATTTTATGCATACCAGCCGTGGCAAACCTGAAAGAGCGGAGCATGAGATCAGTATATACCGCGGCCATAGAATATTGCGAAGCTAGCAGAACGTTTTTGATCATCGATATCTCTGAAAGAATAGGGCAGCTTGATCAAATGATCGAGTGGATGAACAAGAACACAGCGCTCCGCAGCCCCAATACCGCTGTTTATTTCCCTAGAATAGAGATCCGGGATCCAATTAATTTAAACCATATGAGAGAGGTAAGTCCTAGCGGAACGATAGCCGGAATATTTGCACGAACTGATTCAAAACGCGGTGTGTGGAAGGCCCCTGCAGGGAATCATGCAGTTCTGAAAGGAGTGTTAGGCCTGGGACACAACTTGACCCCCTGTGAAATTGAAGATCTATTCCTCCAGGGAATTAACTGTATCCGCAAATTTCCTGATCAAGGGATCGTATGTTGGGGAGCGCGAACTCTTGGTGGCCACGTTCAGGGAGTCCCTGAGTGGAAGTATATTTCTGTACGACGGCTTTTCCTCTACGTTGAGGATAGTATATACCGCGGAATTCAATGGGTTGTGTTTGAGCCAAATGACGCAAACCTGTGGCTTGGACTACAAGAAACAATTTCGGGTTTTTTATCTACCATGTGGCGCCAAGGTGCATTTGCGGGCCAGCGACCCCAGGACGCTTACTTTGTTAAATGTGACAGAACCACGATGTCGCAAGAAGAAATTGACCAGGGTATTGTAAATATCTTGATCGGTGTTGCAATTCTAACACCTGCCGAATTTGTGTTGATCAGGATCCGGCAGCTCACAGGAACGTCAGTGGAGACCTAAAACCCTTTATTTCAATGTCTGGTATTTGGAAAACTATTTTGAAAATATCAAGACATATCTATGGCGCGACAAGGCCAACTATGATTATAGGGCATGAATAAATAATTCATAATACTGAAGCGCATAAACATTTATGTATCAGATTTGTGCACTAATAAAGAGTTTCCCAGTACGCTCACAAATTATCTCTGAATGCAAATTTTCATCAACAAATCTTTGTGAGCCCAACATCAATGCCTTTACTAGATCTTCAATTTGAATAGCAATTGCGCCTCGATCTGTAGCATCAATAATTGTTTGTAAATCATCATTGAGGAAATTTCCCCAAGAATAGAATATCTCCTTAGCCTTTCCTTCACGACTTAAACTTGATTCTGATGTATAGGAGTGAAGTAAAGAACACCGCGCGGAATATAAATCAACTGAAGAGACGCTCAACTTATTAGCGGGAAGTAGATATTTATCCACCCAAACAATAAAATCTGACTTTGTGACGTCTTTATGATCCTCATTTCGATTAAGCCATGCAAGGATATCAATGGTTGAATAAATCATGATTAGCGCGGGTCCTTGAAGATGTTTTTCAATAAGCAAGTCAATAGCTTCGAGTAGACTTCCAATCTTTGACTTTAGCACCAGTACACCTCCTCTGCCCGCTACTTTATTTGAATTATAATCACATCATGGCACCTTCCGAATAATCCCAGAATTAAACCAGGGAGCATACATGTCGTTTCTGAAGTCAGTTGATCTTCGCCCGATCCCACTTGTGGAAGAATTTGGTCTTGATCCCGTAGGACTAGCTATAGGACAAGGCCCCCAGGCATTAGAAATTGTCATTGCTCGGTCCAATACCCAACCTACAACAAACACCCTAAAGGATTTGTGGAAAAAAAGGCGCAGCAACAGAGCAACCCCGGTTCTCTGCGTAGTCATTTATGGAGACAAAGCTGCCCTGATTGGTCCCTCAGGAGAAGAACCGCCAATTCATAGAGATGTAGACGCGGGGTTTGTTGAACAGCTCTGCTTAAAAGCCCTCAGCGAACCCGACCGCCATATGGCGACCCGGTTCATTCTGGATCTTCTCCCTGATATTGATAAAGCTATTCCTGGCTTGAGGAACGAAGGTCTATTTGCCACACATGAACTGACCTACGGCGTTCCCAAACGTTCAGACTGGCAGCGGTCAAAGAAAAAATCTCAGGAAATAGCTTCCAAGAACGGTTCAGAAATAATCAAAGCCCTGGGTTTTAATATTGTTCAAACTACCGGTCCAATCTCAATACTGCAGCATGAAGGCAAAAAAAGCGCCCTGGCATTATTTCTGAACAGAAACGAATCCATGGATAGTATTAATGATCGATTCTCAAACCGAACACCTGTGTCTTACGCCCTCGCTAGAGCGGAGCAGGAGAGATTGCCGTATCTCATCTCAATCAGAGAGAGGACTTTGAGATTGTACCCAGTCGCTAGTGGGGTTGGTATTGGGAACAAGGGACTGACGGAAACATATATTGAGTTGGATCTTGATTTGCTCTCACCTGAAAATGCGGGCTATCTCTGGCTTTTATTCTCTGGCGAAGCAATCTCACCCTCGGGAACACTTGAAGATATTCTTGATAGATCCAAAGATTATGCTATTGCCCTTAGTACGCGCCTTCGTCAAAGAGTATATAGTGATGTAATTCCACGTTTTGCAGAAGGCATTGCTCGTGCTAGGAATCTTGTAACACCATCCGCAGACGAACTCGATATTACGTACCGAATGTCCCTCACCCTGCTATTCCGCTTACTATTTATTGCATATGCTGAAGACAAAGAATTACTTCCTTATCGAACGAATGAATTATACAAAAAACGTTCACTAAAAGATAAAGCTCACGAGTTACTTAAAATTGGAATTTCAGGAGGAGAATTCAGTCAGGGGAACACATATTGGAACGATGTCTGGAACTTATTTGATGCCATTAACCATGGAAAACCAGAATGGAGTATTCCTGAATATAACGGGGGACTCTTTTCAAATGATCAAGAAATCTCTGATGCGGGGCATCAATTACAGAAGATCGAACTGCCTGACAATAAATTTGGCCCCCCGTTAACTAACCTGCTGGTTGACGAGTCAGCGGAAGGTCAGGGTCCGGTAGATTTTCGCAGCCTGGGAGTAAGGGAGTTTGGGACAATCTACGAAGGACTTTTAGAGAGTGAGTTGTCCATTGCCGAGACCAATCTCACAACAGATGCTGACGGTTTTTATATTCCTGTAAATGACAGTGAGGATGCAATCGTTAGAAAGGGAGAAATTTACCTTCACAACTCATCTGGCGCAAGGAAATCCAGCGGGACTTATTTCACAAAATCTTTTGCAGTTGAGCATCTTTTAGACCATGCGCTTGATCCTGCTTTGACTAGCCACATCGAGAAATTGAACTCCCTGGAAGATAGCAAGGCGGGTGAATTATTCTTTGATTTCAGAGTTGCAGATATTGCCATGGGATCAGGGCACTTCCTGGTAGCGGCAATCGATCGGATTGAGAAAAGACTATCAGACTTTCTTGCTGAGCGCCCTCTTCCCCAAGTTATTGATGAGTTAAGTCGACTCCGGGCTGTAGCATTGACTCAATTGAAAGAGCTTGGGGGTGAATACGAAATTGATGATAATCAGCTTCTCCGGAGGCAAATAGCACGGCACTGTATTTTTGGAGTTGATCTTAACCCGATGGCGGTTGATCTTGCAAAACTATCGATCTGGATTCACACCTTTGTGCCGGGGTTACCGCTTTCGTTGCTTGACTATAACCTTATTGTTGGAAACTCCCTCGTAGGTATTGCTACGCTCGGTGAAGCAACAGATGTGCTGAGCGGTGAAAAGTCACCATTATTTGCCTTCGAGGCGAAAAAGCTTTTAGGCGATGCGGAAAAAGCTATGCTTAAATTTGGACGAATAGCTGATGCTAATGCCGCAGAAATTGCTGCTGCTAAGAAAGCATACGGGGAAGCCATGGAGGAATTGAAAGCGCCAAGCGCTCTTTTTGATATTCTTACCGCTGCAAGAATTAATGAAGATCTCCACAAGGAAATTGAATCTGGGCAAGCCATTAGGTGGACAAATAACATGGAAAAATTGCCTAATTCCGATGATCATAATAAAGCAAAGGCAATACTCAAGGCAGTACCGCCTCTTCATTTTCCACTTGCTTTTCCGCAAGTATTTCTAAGAGAAAACCCAGGGTTTGATGTAATCCTAGGAAATCCCCCCTGGGAAGAAATAAAACCAGAAGAACATCGTTTCTGGTTCCGCTATGTTCCCGGTATACGTGGATTTTCGCAACAAAGACGCGAAGAAATCGTCCAAGAGATGCATAATAAACGCCCAGATCTTGTGTCCCGTTTTCACCAAGAAAGAGATCAAAAATTATTAGTGAAGAAAGCAGTTACATCCGGAGACTATCCCGGGATGGAAACCGGCGATCCGGATTTGTACAAGGGGTTTATTTGGCGTTTTTGGCATTTGATTCGATACCAATCTGGGACGCTGGGAGTTGTTCTTCCAAGGTCAGTTTTTAATGCAAAAGGAGGAGCGGATTTCAGAAAAGCTGTTTTTGAAACCGGCGTGATCAACAACCTAACATTCTTACTAAATAATAAACAATGGATATTTGATGATGTTCATCCGCAATATACTATTGCTTTATTCTCAATGCAAAAGGAAAAACCCGGCGATGACTCAACCATTCCTATAAATGGACCATTTAGTAATATTAAATCATTCATTAAGAATAAAGACATAGATCCAACACGTTTTCTTATTTCTGATGTTTTGGGATGGACCGATACAGCAGCATTGCCTCTCTTGCCAGACGAAAATTCACCTCCCGCCTTCGCCCAATTACGTAAAGCTCCAAGATTAGATCTGAATGATGGCGTTTCTTGGCGAGCAAGACCTTATCGTGAACTAGATGCGACCAAAGATAAAGTCATTGAATTAAATAGAAAAAAAATTCAACTAATGATCTTTACGGAAGATCAACCCGAGGGAACATGGCCAATATTCAAAGGGGAATCTTTTGATATCTGGAAGTCCGACACAGGCATTTATTATGCCTGGGCTGACCCTGACAAAGCAAAAGCGCGAATTCAAGCAAAACGTGAGTGGGGCAACAAATCCAAAAGGTCAGCATTTAATGAATTTTCAGATGGATATATTGAAGACCCGGATAATCTTTCTTGTAATAGGGTAAGAATAGCTTTTAGGAATGTAACGAACAGGACAAATACCAGAACAATAATAGTAAGCTCAGTTCCTTCGAAGATATTTATCACTAATGCAGCTCCTTACTTTTTATGGCCCAGAGGAGACGAAAAGGATCAAGCGTATCTTCTAGGAATAATGAGTTCATTATCTCTTGATTGGTATGCTCGAAGGTTTGTTGAAATTAATGTGAACTACCATATACTCAACCCTTTTCCTGTCCCAAGACCCCCTAGAGAAGATCCTTTGTGGCAGCGGGTAGTGCAGCTTTCAGGACGTTTAGGATCTCCCGATGAAAGATTCTCAGAGTGGGCGAAGGTTGTTGAAGTTGAATGTGGACCGGTTGATCCAGCTAAAAAGCAAGACATGATCCACGAGTTGGACGCGGTAGTAGCGCACTTATATGGACTCAGTGGAGACCAACTTGCGCATATTTTTGAGACTTTCCACGAAGGGTGGGATTTCACTGACAGATTGGAAAAAACATTGATCCATTTCAATGACTGGGGAAAACGAATATGACATCCAGGCCGGACTTCATAGACAATAGGGGAGACAACACGCTTGCTAAGGCACTTCGAGAGCATTTAGACTGGGTAAAAGTGAAATATGCTGACCCGCTATCGTTATCAATCGCTACGGGATATTTCAAACCCGAAGGTTTCTGTATGCTTTCCGATCAGCTTGAACACGTGAAGCATGTACGATTGCTGCTTGGGGCAGAGCCGAATGCAAATTACTTAATTTCAATCAGAAAACCAGGTGACCCCAAGGGAAATGCCTATGAAAAACGACTGATCGATAATGCTTTAGAGTCGCTGGAAAGCAGCCTGGCACGCGACCGAAATATGCTTGGATTCTCTCCCGAGATTAGTGATGACCTGTTATACCTGATCAACTTCCTGAAATCCGAAAAAATAGAAGTAAAGAGATATGAAGAGCGCTTTCTTCATGGGAAGGCTTATATATTTGGAGATGAAGAAGGTGTAATTGTTGGATCATCGAACCTAACACAGGCAGGGTTTGTAACCAATCTTGAACTCAACCTCGGCAGATATGATCCTGCCCCGGTTAAAAAAGTCGGCAATTGGTTTGATGACTTATGGCTTGAAGCCGTGGATTTCGATTTGGCCAGTGTCTACGAAGCTAGATTTCAACCTTATGAGCCATTCCAAATATACATTCGTGTTTTGTGGGAGCTGTATGGGGAAGAAATGTCTAAACTTCACGAAGAGGATTCGGGTCTCCCCCTGACCACCTTCCAAAATGACGGAATAAAGCGAGCGAAATTTATCCTTGAGAAATACAACGGCGCCTTTATTGCTGATGCTGTTGGTCTGGGGAAGAGCTTCATTGCCGGGGAGATTATGAGAGAGACAGTGCAAGATCACAGGCAGAGAGTTCTGTTAATCTCACCGGCAGCCCTCCGCGACGGCACCTGGGACCGATTTCAAAGTCGCTATAATTTCTACTTTGAAAATATCTCATTCCAGGAATTGACAAACGATCGTCAAGTAGGCGGAGAAAGCCAAATCCTCAAAGCAGACATTAGAGATTATTCCTTGGTTGTCATTGATGAAGCTCAGGCGTTTCGAAATCCCAGCACGAACAGGGCGCAAGCCCTTCGAAAACTTCTTGGTGGAACGCCACCCAAGCATTTATTAATGCTTTCGGCGACTCCGGTCAACAACTCATTATGGGATCTATATTATTTGATTTCTTTCTTTATTAACCATGATGCAGTATTTGCCGACAAAGGGATTCCATCGTTGAGAGAGCGTTTCAAGGCCGCGGTGTCCGAGGATCCCTATGATCTTGAACCTGATTTATTATTTGATGTTTTAGACGGTGTTGCTGTACGGAGAACTCGCCGATTTGTTCAAAACTGGTATCCGCACGAGAGGATTAGTTTACCTGATGGGACCTCAATAGCAGTTGCATTTCCTGATCCCAAAGTAATCCGAGTAAACTATGAGCTGGATGCAGTATTACCAACCTTTTTTGATGAGTTTCAGGAAGCGCTGGTACCAGAGGAAGGAGATCCGAAGCTTACAATGGCAAGATATATTCCCTCGGATCCTAAGTATAGCAATAGAGCTAGAGCAGAGCAGCACGAGATGGCATTAATTGGTCTCTTGAGATCTGGTTTACTGAAGAGGTTTGAATCCTCTGGATTTGCCTTCGCAAACACTGCAGAAAAAATGGCAAAATCTCATGATTACTTTCTTGACGTACTTGCTAATGGGTATATAGCTACCTCAGAAGTCCTCCAGCTTTGGGGAGATCTAGAAGATGGGGAAACGATTGAATGGAGCGAAACTGATAATGACGAAACTCTTGATGAACTCCTGATGGACGCCGGTGCAGAACCAGCAGAAGGATACGACCTGGAAGCCCTGGAGGCTGATGTAAAGAAAGATAGAGACTTGCTCAGATATTTAGCATCAGAAGCGAGGATGATAACTCAGAAAAATGATCCCAAGCTGATTGCATTATTGCAAGAACTTGTTGAGATTGCCCAGGAAGCAGAAAATCAAGGAGTTACAAAAGAAGACATTAGGAATAAGAGGAAGGTACTGATATTTTCGTATTTTGCCGATACGGTAGATTGGATAGAAGAATTCCTACTTAACCAAATAGAAAAAGACCCCAAACTTTCCTGTTATAAAGGACGCATTGCTTCAATTACATCAGCTGACTCGCGGCGAGATATTTCCAGAAAGGATGCGATTTGGGGATTTGCTCCCGAGTCTTCTGAAGCTCCAAGAGGTTCTGACGATGATAGATTTGATATTCTAATCACTACGGATGTCTTGGCAGAGGGGCAAAACCTGCAGCAAGCCCGCCATATTATTAATTTCGATCTTCCCTGGAATCCAATGAGATTAGTCCAGAGAAATGGACGGATCAACAGACTTGCCAGTAAACACAGCGTTGTCTATAACCGATGTATATTCCCTGACAAAAAGCTTGATGAACTCTTATTACTGGAAGAAAGGATCAGGAGGAAATTAGCCCAAGCTGCAGCTTCAATTGGGCTTGAGAGTCAAGTAATTCCAGATGGCGCCACGAGCCATCAAGTATTTGCTAATACAGTCACTGAGATTGAAAAACTCAGAAACGAAAATCCTGAATTATTAGTTCTTGGGGGAGAAGAACCTGGAGCTCATTCGGGTGAAGAATACCGGCAGCTGCTCCGGAAAGGATTAGATTTATACGGAAAAACCAACATTATTAATCTACCATGGGCAATTGGTTCTGGGATGGCTAACGGGTATGATACAGGCCACTTTTTTTGTGCCAGGGTCGGTGATCGGACCTTCTTGCGGTTTGTGCCATTAAACGGGGATGAGTTGATTCGGGACACCCTGGGGTGCCTTCAAGTTATAGATTGTTTGCAAGATACACCTCGTGTGTTAGCTGATGAGTTGAAGGATTCAGTATATGATGCGTGGGAGACTGCTTCCTCAGATATTTTCCAAGACTGGATGAACGCAACCGATCCCGTGAACATACAGCCGGAAATCAGGAAGCTATTTCGTGATGATATTCCTGAACACTTGAGAGACTTTCCTCCAGGAGAGATGGGCGGAGAGGACTACAAGAGATTATTGGATACCATCCAGGCTCCAAGAGGTTTGAGGATTGAAAATCAATTCAGGGAGATTTATAAAGCAGAAGACCTCAGTCCTCAAGAAAAGACCCAACGGTTTATCGAATTAGTTAATGACTTGGGCCTACAACCTTTTCAACCACCAGAACCCTTGCCGATTATTGACAAGGAGGAAGTAAGGATTGTGTGTTGGATGGGAGTTGAGCAGGAAAAATAATCAACAGAAAATCAAAAGACAAGATCCTTGTACAACTAGAAAAGAGTCTGACGCAGCGGTAGCTCACCGGTTGGGTAGGGGTAAGGGCTCCCTTTGGAGGAATAAATCATGCCTATGAATTCCCTGGACGCAGTTGAAAAAGTACTTACAGAAGCTGCCGAACCTCTCCACTATCAGAAAATCACCGAGTTGATCCTGGAGCAGGATCTCTGGCAGACAGAAGGAAAAACCCCTGAGGCAACGATCAATGCCCGTTTGGCGGTGGATATTAAGAAATTCGGCTCCCTCTCGCGTTTCATGCGCACGGAACCGGGGGTATTTGCCCTGTGGGAATGGGGGCTGGAGGAATACCTTAAGCAACGCAAATCTATATCTTCGAAAACTCCGACAAAAAATCAAAAACTCAGCTTCACGGATGCGGCGGAATTAATCCTGGATGCTGCTGATGAAAAACGGCCGCTGCATTACAGGGAAATCACGGACCGCATCCTTGCCTTGGATCTAGTGGAGACTGCCGGGTTAACCCCGGAAGCCACGCTCTACTCTCTGGTTCTGACCGAGATTAAACGCCAGACTGACAGGGGAGACAAACCCCGGTTTGTAAAATACGGCCAGGGTTTAGTGGGTTTACGGAAATGGATGGGAGAAGGGCTGGCCTACCAGATTGACCAGCAGAACCGCGAGGTCCAGGAAACATTGATGGCGCACCTGATCAGCCTGACCCCGGAAGAATTTGAACAGCTGGTCAGCCGCCTCTTGGGAGAACTGGGTTTTGAGGAAATCGAAGTTACCAAACACGTTGGCGACCGGGGCATAGATATCCGTGGCACGCTGGTGGTGGGGGATGTGATCCGTACCAAAATTGCCGTGCAGGCTAAAAAATGGCAGAACAACGTCCAATCCCCGGTGGTCCAGCAGGTACGCGGCAGCCTGGGAGCGCACGAGCAGGGACTGATTATCACTACCAGCGGTTTCAGCAAAGGAGCAGTTGAGGAAGCAGAAAGACCGGATGCGGTTCCAGTAGCTCTTGTGGATGGAGAACAACTGGTGGATTTACTGATTGAACACCAGATCCTGGTCCAGCGGGTACCTTATGAGCTGATATCACTGGACGTGGAGGAATGATCTCGGGGTCCACTGTCGAGCTCACATTACCCCTGTCCTGAACATGAACTTAAATATAGTTATCAATAGCATAACTAATGCCTAGTAAGAGAAAGAACAATGAGAGGGAAAAAGAAATTTTCTTCCCATATTCAAAGTATAAGAGAAATCTATGGATATGACCATTCATGTGTAGATAACAATGGGGAAAAGATGAGAATTGAAGTTGGAGGAGGAAGGGTCAATGAGTAATCATGAAGAAGTTGAGAAACCACATGATTTCAGTACAGCTTTTGAACGCATGTGCAGCATGGTTGCTATCGGAAAAACCGGTAGTGTGGATGAGACTATTAGAGAACTAATACTCCATTGCATTTTTTACCTTCCAACAGATGAGTTTAGAGAAGCTTCTGACATTTCTAAATCACTAGACTCTCTTTTTGGTATTAATCTATTAAATCATGAGTTAGAGTCAGCATTGACACAACTAATCGATCAACACATTGTCCAAAAGGAAGATGGAATATTAGTCATTAATTCTTCCCTCCGGGACCAACTTCAAAAAGAAATTGATGTCACATATAACTTAGAAGCTTCTGTTAGGGATAATTGGGAGGTCGAACTAGAAGATAAATATCCATTATTAGATTCGACCAAACTATGGAATGGCTTGCGAAAGTACCTTGCTCAAACATTTCAACGGCACGGAATTCAAACTGTTGCCCTACTCGATCCTAGGATCGAGATTGCTAGCCAGTATGGAGAAAGTTTATCTTCAATCCTTAATAATACTGTATCTGAATTTTCTACAGAAAGAGAAAAGACAAATGCAAAAAATGCAATTTCAGATTTTATGGCTACAACGGGGAATCATCCTGAGAGAGCAAAATATATCACACAACTCGCAGATGGCGCATTTACATACTTCACCCTAACCATTGATCCTGAAGTTGCAAGGAATTTTAGGGAGAATTTATACCCTATTATTTTATTCTTGGATACAAATTTTTTGTTTGGAATACTGGATATTGAGGTTGATCCCCAGGTCGCAGTTTCTAAGCAGTTAATGGAGGCAATTAAGACTCATAATTTACCATTTGAATTGCGTAGTCATCCAAAAACAATCGAGGAATTGCTGGCAAGTATTAAAATTCATGAACAAGATTTATCATCTAGGAAATGGTCAAGAAAAATTAGCCGAGCCGCCTACCATTCAAGGGCGTTATCTGGTGTTGAGTTACGTTATCATCAACGATACGCTGATGAGGGTATTGATGTGGATTCGTTTTTTGCCCCATACCGACATGCAGACGTATTATTAGAAAATATGGACATTCACACATATCCCGTAGAGAATGATCGGTTGCAGGAACGAGCAGAGTTATGTGCTGAATATAGTGAATTTATAAAAAGTTGGGGGATCAGTAAATCGTATAAATTAATTGATCATGATATGACGGTCTTGGATCAGGTAAGGCAATTACGATCTTCTGCCACTTCCACCCTAGAAGCTGGCGCCCTACTAGTAACCCGTGACTTTTCATTATATCGATTCGATTGGGAAACTAGCCGCAATAAAGGGAAATTCTCATCTACGGTACTCCCAAATATTTTCTGGCAAATATTACGGCCATTCATCCCTGCTAATGAAGAGTTCGATAAATCTTTCGCAGAAACATTTGCAATACCTGAATTTAGAATAATTGGCAGCAAAGCATCTGAAGCTTGTTCTAAAATGCTAAATATAATCGCTGGCTACAAGGGTTTTCCAGAAGAAACAGCTAGGCGCATGCTCTCAAATGATATTCTAATTCAGCGCTTGCAGACAGCTGAAAATGATGAGGTTTTTCAACAATATGTGGAAATTGCAATTGTTGAACAAAACGAATCTTTATTAGAGGAAAAAGCCCAAATCGAAGCTCGCTGGGAAGAAGAAAAACGAATTAGGAAGCAAACCGAAGAAGGGCTGAAGACCGAAACAGAGGCTCGCCAGTTAACAGAACAACAAGTCCGCGATTTGAATCAAAGGTTATTAGAGGAAAAAGCTATCCGCTCAGAAGCAGAAGATCATTCCAAAGAATTAGCCAAGCAACTTGTAGCAGAAAAAGATAAAGGAAAAAAAATAATTTCTTTGGTGAGCTTTGTTTTAGTTTCTGCAACAACCGTTATAGTTTTTGAGATATTGATCTTTTCTTTTCCGTGGTCCTGGTTATTAAATCATATTAATTCGGTAATATTGCAAATAGCAATAAACCTCTGGTTCGTAGTTGGTATCGCTGCCATCTTTCTAAAGAAACACCGCGCAAAAATAATATTTTCGGGGCTTTTTCCTTTAGCAACAACACTAATTGGTTTGCTAAAAAAATGATGTGCATGTAAGACGCCAAGCCAGTTTACTTAAAACTTTTCCAAAAACAGATTTGCACTCTGTGCAAGCCAACCTCACTTTTGAACTTTTATCCGCCAGGCCGAAGATTCGAATCCTGCCGGGTCCATAGAGGAAATAGAGGAAGGGGCTGTGCCGTTAACTTTTGGCACAGCCCCTTTATTAATCGAGTCGCCTTGCTTGGATAGTAAATTGGTTTTCTGGTGCAGATCAGGTGCAAACAGGGTGGACAGGATAGATTCCATGGACTTTCTGGACTAATTTTCCCATCTCTTGTAGACACAACAGACTCTGCAGTTCCCTCTGGAATGGATATGTAAAGGACGCCGCTGATATGAAGTCAGGCGCTTCGACAATTAAACTGGCGGCGGTGTTGGCTGTATAGATCAGATATCGAATTTCTCTTGGGATTTCAAAAAAGGTTGCTAGGATTTGACCGCAGCATCATATTTGCTGCCCCGTTTTCCTTCCAGACGACATATTTCAGGCTGGCACGGATTTGACGGATCAAACAGCGCGGCATCTTGATTTTTGGAAAGATGGTCTGAATCGCATCTAAAAATCCTTTGAGACCATCAATGGGCGCAATGAAAAAATCCTCCACCTCCTTAGACTGCAGGTCCAATTATTTTAGTTTATGGTTCTTGATAAAATCCTCCATTACTTCGGTCAAATTGGGCCGCCCAATTTCCTGCAAGTTATAGTACACTCGGGTATTCGGTTTGTTGATCTTTATGATCCTGTTCAGATCAATCGGGGTGCCGATTACCACTGCATCACATTCTGTTTCTTCAATCGTGGCTTCGAGATCTTTGAGTTGTTCCTCTCCATATCCCATCGCAGGTAATAATACACCAATCTTTGGATAGATTTCGAAGGTTTCTTTGAGTTTTCCAACAGCGTACGGTCGTGGATCAACAAATTCAGCCGCTCCAAATTTCTGCGCCGCTACTGTTCCGGCTCCAATCTTCATTCCTCCATGCGTTAGGGTTGGCCCGTCTTCTACTACCAAAACCTTCTTCCCTTTTACCAGATCTGGATCATCCATGTCCAGCGTAGACACTGCATCTATCACTATGGCTTTGGGGTTTACCCTAGTAATATTCTCTCGTACGGTTTGGATTCCCGCCGCATCTGCGCTATCCATTTTATTGATCACAACTACATCAGCTACCCGTAATGTCACTTCACCGGGATAATACCTTAGTTCATGGCCCGGGCGATGTGGGTCAACGATTGTCACTTGAAGATCAGGAGTGTAGAACGAAAAATCGTTATTACCGCCATCCCACAATATAACATCACAGCCATCTGGATCTTGTTCTGCGGCTTTCAATATAGCCGCATAATCAACCCCGGCATAAATTACATTGCCGCGCACGATGTGCGGTTCGTACTCTTCCATCTCCTCAATGGTGCATTTGTGTTTTTCCAGATCTGAAATCTCTGCGAAACGCTGCACTTTCTGGGCAGCCAAATCACCATAAGGCATTGGGTGTCGAATAGCCACAACCTTCAAACCTTTTTCCATCAAGATCTCAATGATTCGTCTTGAAGTTTGGCTTTTTCCACAACCAGTCCGCACTGCTCCAACGGAGATAACCGGTTTAGTGCTTTTTATCTGCGTATCCTTTGGACCCATTAAACTGAACTTAGCTCCCGCGGCATTCACTTTCGCACCAACTGCCATCACGTGTTGATAAGTGACATCACTGTAAGAAAAAACACATTCATCCACGTCTAATTTCGAAATCAAATCTTCTAATTCTTCTTCTGCATAGATTGGAATCCCTTCCGGGTACAATTCTCCCGCCAATTCTGCTGGATACTTGCGCCCATCAATGTCCGGGATTTGAGCCGCGGTGAATGCAACCACATTAAACTGATCGTTTCCACGATAATAGGTGTTGAAATTATGGAAATCTCTTCCTGCTGCGCCGATAATTATTACGTTCTTTTTGTCCATTTAATTCTCCTTTTCCTACTGATACTGTCTTGGTTCAGCGTGAAATGGAAAAAGGACCATTAATAAATAGACACTCCTCA
>CAZHHT010000030.1:0-28974 GCA_964532455.1 uncultured Anaerolineales bacterium | reverse complement strand
CCATGCCTGTTATATTTTCAGGTTTCAGGTAAAACTTGCTGGTTGCTGGATCAAACAATCCGATAGTATTAACTTCCTCAGTAATGGTGGTAAAAGACCACACCGGGCCATTTGTAAACTCACCATAATTATCAAATGTGACCACCTGCCAGTAATAAGTAGTTCCTTCCAGCAGAGTTCCAGGATCGCAGCTTTCCGATGCGGCATCATCACAAAGCAGGATTCCTGGAATGGGATTACCGGCTTCAAAATAGACATCATAGGTTACGGTATCGCCCGGATTAGGATCCCCGCCCGTCCAGCTCAGATCGGAATTGATTAATATATCTCCAGCCGCGTCAGCCGGTACAGGATCGCTGGGCGTGTATGGCGCCTGGTTGTCCGTGGCGACATAGACATAGGTGTTAACCCCACATTCGCCGTACCCGAGTTTAAAATGTCCTTCATCAGCCCATGTAGATCCCCAGCTGTTGCGCACAATCCAGTGCCCTTGGGGCTCCGTGGGAGGTGGTTGCGGTAAATAGTCTTCATACCCCACAATCACAACCGCGTGATTGTTTCCAGTCCCAACACAAGTATATGGATCATTAAAGTCCCAGGAATAAATGGTGCCCTCCACCCTCATAGAGACTGCCAGGGGACCATAATCCACCAGGTACTGCTTGATGGTGCTGTCTGGCGCGTTGTATCCCAGGAAGCCGTAGTCCTGGATATAGTGCAGCTGGTCAGCCCACTCCGGACAGCGGTCGGCGCATTCGGTATCGCTGCATTCGCCACTTGTTCTAAAATTACATTCTCTTGCAAACGGAGTTGGAGGAGGACCATTCCAATCTGCGTCATCACATGTTCCATCGTTACATGTGCATCCTGTGCCATCCACATAGGGCATACACCCGTCATCGGGAATCCCGGAATCCCAGATATAATCGAGGGCATAATCTTTGTAACCCCCACAGCAGTTCTGATAATCTCCTCCATACGGGTCAGTTTGGCAGTCCGAGACCAGGTACTGCTCGGAGAGGTTACGGTCCCAGGTGGGATCATCCAAGCCAATGTTAATCACCGACTCCGCAACCCCCACCGCCGCGAACGCCCAGCAGCTGCCGCAGGAGGCCTGGTTTTTCACCGGGGTCAGCCAATCCCCGCCGCTGTAATTTCGCCAATCAAAGGATATTGGAGGAATAAAATCCAAAGGCGGTTCAGATTCCGCTCCGGAAGCATCCGGCAGGCGGGTTTCTTCCAACCCCACACCGCAGCCCAGGCTTTTCTCTTCCAGATCCATCATTTCCACAGCTGTCCCGACTTCCACCTGGTTCTCATCCACACAAACCGCATAGGATTGGGTCAGCTCGTTTTTGCTGTCCTTTTTGATCACAGTATCCAGCCCTTGCTGGGCGCAGTAGGAATGTTCCTGACCGCATTTTCCCTCCAGGAAATCCCAGGCGTCGCATTCCTGTTCTTCTGGCAGGATGCAAACCCCGCGTTCTCCTATGGCTTCCTGGACAATATTAAACTCGTAGCCCAGCTCCAGGCAGTAAACCGCCGCCGGGTTGCTCATCCCAGTGAAATCGCCTACAGAAAGATCTTTTTCAAAAGCAATTTCACCATCTTTAGGAATCGTCAACAGAACTACGAGAAACAAGAAACCTATTAATAAATATTTTTTATTCATGGTTTTATCTCCAGCAAGGGCAACTCTCAATGAATATGAATTAATTATACATGTGGATGGTAGAACTACAGTAACAGATTGGTTAACCAGAAAACTTTATTATTTTATGATTACAGCGATCCTTGCTTTTCTTGAATCGCTAAGATTTGCCCCAGCGCCAGGGCAACAAAAATAGTTAATACCAATTTGCTTCCTAACGATAGAGCATCAGAGATACCGAAAACAAAATAGTCATACAACCCTGCAGCAATCCTAGAGCAGTATGCCGCCACAACTTAGGCGTTTTAACTTGGATTTTAATCAATGAATACTCGTTTACCTACACATTAAAATAGGTAATAAATCCTCCAACCTCCGTGAAACACCGATATTTAACCAAGTATTATGGGCATGGGCAACATCGCCCAGATTAATGTCAAAAACAACCTTGGGCAATCACTCTGAACATATTGTATCCCTGATCTGAAATTGAAAAATCTTGTTGGGTCATCAAAACCTACTTCAAAATTTGCACACTATAATCTAAATGAATACTTAGGTTATTATACTCTAAGTAGTTTAATACCCCCAACTCAAAATTAATCACCTCTAGACTGAACCTATAAGAACAATCAGTAGAGAAAACAGGAAGAAAGACCAACATCAAGATCATTCAACGAAGAGTCAACCTAATATTATGGGCTTCTCTCCAGCCAACCCCTACCAGGATCATCGCGTTTGCCTACTTAAATAAGCTGTGCATAAGAAATGCCACTGAAAGTTAGCTGAACTGTCAAACTTCCACGCATTGAACCTGGAAATATTTTAATTAACATATTTCTATCAAAAATTGTATTTTCAGCAATTATCAACCCTCCTTTTATTGTTATCAAGTTTTTCTAATTTGTACGTCGCCAGAATCAAATATCCCCTGTACGAAGCAAACTTTATCGACCAAGTAAAAACAAAATATTTGAACTTTCGGACATAAAAATGTTCTAACTTCCATAAGTTACCCACGAGTGAACACCAAATATTCCCATCAACACCAGCCAGACCACAATTTCCCACCACTTTTTTAAGGTGCTGGCCATCCCCAGGCAAAATAACGCGGCGGATATGTTGAGTATAAGAGAATAATTCTGGGATTTAAGAACTGTACTGATTTTTTTCCCTTCTCTCTGCGATTGATAATAGGCAATGCTGACCACAGCTAAAATTAAAGCGATAGCGATAATCCAGATACTGTTAGAAGACAAACCCCACCAGTTAATCATAGATTTCCTTTATTCCGTCCGTGTTCAAATTTAAGGACCGGAGACCGATGACCGGTCCCCCGTCTTCTGTCTTTTTTCAATCTTCAACCTTAAACCTTCAACGTTAAACATTTTTATCTTTCTTCTACTACCTTCACCTCTTCTTCCGTCAATTGGTATAAACCTGTAATTAACCCCAGTAGCATCCAGTAAAAAATCCCCGGCTTTGCCCCCAGAGTAATGGCATCCGTCATCCCAAAGATCAGATGACCAAATAACCCACCTCCCAACCCTAAGCCCATGACACGCTGTATTCCTCGATCATTAAGTAACAGTTTTCTCTGATGTAATAGATGATCCTCTGCGTTTATCTCCTCAGATTGAGGATGTTTCCAGATCTTAAAAAGCATCCACAAGGAAATAATATAGATGGAAATGAAAGCTATCAATCCCGGGATCCCTAAATCAAGGGCTGCTTGCAAAAATTCGTTGTGAGCATGGGCAACATCAAAATTCGGTGAGATAGTAAACAGCGGATAAAACACATGCACAACATCCCGGAAGGTATTCATCCCCATCCCGGTGAAAGGAAAATCCTGGACCCCGCAGATTGCCCGTGACCAGATCTCCTGTCGGGCGCCCAGGGTTTCTAGTGAAAGACCAGACTCAGTGGATAAACCCAGCTGGTCTACAAATCCCTCCCAGCCCCCTGCCTGAACGATGAAAACACTCGCCCCGATAAAAAACAAAATGACCAAGACCAGCAAGATCCACCGCCGCCGTTTGGGCACTACCAGAAAAAGTATGCCCAGAACCGTAATTCCCAAAGCCAGGTAGCTGCCCCGCGACTGGGTTAACAGCAGAACAATACCGACAAATAAGGTTGTTATCCAGAGCGTGAATCGAATAACCCAGATCATGCTCCGATGCCCCGCAACCCGGCGAAGCCATCCACAGAACCTCTGGATCAGGGTCAGCGTGGAAGCGGCTTGTTCTCCATCCGATCCAGTTATGCCCGAAACCAGCTCCGGTAAATGGCTTCTTCTGGCAGTCATCACAAACCAACTCAATACCAACAGCATCGGAAAGATCCACAGCAGGGTTCCTCCCACTGCGTTGTGCTGCAGGCCGGATTCTGCCCCTGGCAGGTCTTTGACGATCACAGGTATCCTGGAAATCACCGGCTCCAATAAAGAGAACCGCACCTGATAGTTCATGCCCAAGAAACCTAACAACGCCCAACACAGCCCTCCTCCCAGAAAAGCAGCCAAGATCCACCACCAGCCTGATGGTTTTCTGCTCTCCCGCACCATCGTAAAAAATATACCCATCCCCAACACTAACCCGCTGATTTTCTCCAAGCTTTGTTCGATGCTGTAAGTAGCCCACAGGCTAACTAATAACATTATTACTAACACCAACAAGCTAACATTTAACGGTGTAACTGGAAAACCATAATCAATATCCAAACCCTCTGATCCAATAGTCATATTTTCCATCTTTAATTTTCTACTTTCAATTCTGCCCCGCGAGAGATAAAGTATCCACAGAAATGGAACAACCAGCAGTGACAAGGACCGTTTAGGAGAAGGAACAACCAAGAAGGGCGCAGCCAGGATCAGCCACAACCAATGGAATCGGTCGAAAAATAACACAAAATCTCTAACTGAATTCTTGATTTTCATATTCAATTAATTCGGGATAAATAAAATCAGCTGTTAGAACATGAGGGATCATTAGGTTCCTGTGCCCTGGATGACAACCCAGAATGTTTTGTAAGAAATATACAAATCCATCCAAAGTGACCAATTGCTGATGTAATACTCATCCATTTTTAATCGCGCTTGAAAAGTAGTGGTATGGCGCCCCATCACCTGCCACCAGCCCGTCATCCCGGGGCGAACTCTGAGAATGATTTCAGTGTACTCACCAATTTCATCCAATTCTGACGGCATATAAGCCCGCGGTCCAATTAAACTCATGTCTCCTCGCAATACATTCAACAGTTGAGGGAGTTCATCCAAACTATATTTACGCAAAATTTTTCCCACTTTTGTAATACGGGAATCATCACTCAATTTATGGTATTTGTTGTACTCAATTCTTGCATCTGGATTATTTTCAAAAAAGGTTTTTAACTCTTCTTCTGCATTATTTACCATTGAACGGAATTTTAGAACGCTGAAATTTTTATAATTCATCCCAAGTCTTTCCTGTTGGAAGAAAATAGGTCTCGATGATTCGATAACTATCAGCAGGGAAATAACAAATAATAAAGGAGATAAGATGAATATCAATAGGATACTCCCTAAAACATCAATAATCCTCTTGATATTTTTGGGCAAACCATCCAATAAATGATAAGTAACTTCTAACCCCAAGCTTCCTTCTAAATCGCGAGGTGTGACCCAGAGTGAACCTAGATTGTAATAAGGTATAACGAGGGTCACTATCTTAAATTCTTCACTGATTTGACGAAGACACCGTGTATTATCTTGATTAGGTTTCGCCGAAAATATTGCTATGTTAATCCCATGTTTCTTTTTTATATCAAGGAATGTTTTCCAAGAAGAAATTATCGGTATAAATAAATTATCTAAAACCTGGAAATCATTGTCTAAAGATAAAATACCAAAAGGATTCCACCCCATTCGTCTGCAGTTCTGGAGGGCGGTCAGGGTAGAATTAGACTCTGTTCCATCAGTAACAAATAAAACTGGAATGCCGTACCAAGAATATTTTAATATTCTATTGCGGATAAAAAAACGCAAGAGTGGCAAGAAAACAAGGCAGATAATCCAGGCTAAAATGAATATTGAGCGGGGAAATTGCTCATAAGCATTCAAGAAATAAGTTGTTCCACCCAGGAACAAAAATACCATCGTTAAAAGTTTGCTTGTTTTTTCAATCTCCTTGACCGCAGTTCTTCCATAGCCTGGATATAAGTCATTGAAGTAAAATAGTAAAGCAACATAGCCCATACCCAGGAAAACCAGCGGTTCGTAAACTGGCCAGAATACCACTCCCCCCAGGTAAGGAATTAAACCTCGGCGTATCTGGGCTGCCAGGTAAAAAGAACCCAGAATTACAATTAAGTCACTTAACAAAAGGATAAAGCCCACAAGGAATGGAGCTCTTTTTCTATGATTTATTTTGCTTGGGGATTTAATAAAATCCATCGAGTAAAAATCCCTTTTTTGTATCCTCTAAATGGGGTTTAATATTGTAACAAACTAATTGGGTGTATTCCATATCAGGGTATCATTGCGTCTAATAGAGTGGTAATCCTCATTACATCCAAAAATGACTTAATGCAACTCTTGAATAGTAGGAAAGAGATTATCCTCAAGAACGAGTGAGTGTAACCTTAGCCAACCTTAAGGATAGCAGGGAGGGCTATGGCCCTCCCATTATCTCAAAAAAGTAAAAATGAAATGCATGCTACAGCAAGAATCATCCAGTATGTTTTATTAGCATTATTGGAATTCAACCTAAGCTTGTAAAGCAAGATTAAAACCATCTCAAAATATCAGAACCAATCCAGCGCTTTTATAATATATGAGCGATACTTTGAGCTTGGGGGTCAAATCAGAAATGGCTAACCGTTATCTCCTGAATAAACCCATATTATCTTGTCATATTTCGCCGATTGGCTTAAAAGTGTATCTCATCTAAAACCTAACAATCGATTAATAGTCTACAGTGACATTATCTCTTAGGCTACTTTGAAAATCATCCCATTTCTGCATAACAAATTCTTTGAATTCCCGCTGGAAACGAACTTTACAGAACTTATCAGCGTTTTCGCAAATAGTATCTACAGAAAAACCATTCACGCTACTTTCAAAACGCAGAATAGCATCTACCAGGCTTGTTACAGTTTGTTCGTAATAAAATAATCCGGTTCTCCCATCAATGACAGTTTCAAGAACTCCACCTTTTCCATATGCAATCACTGGTGTGCCACAAGCTTGGGCTTCGACAGGCAAGATTCCAAAGTCTTCTTTTGCCGCAAACACAAAAGCCTTTGCATGTTGTAAATGATCTTTTAGGATCTCAATAGGCTGATACCCTAAAAAAGAAATGTTGTTACTAGCTAATTTTTCAAGTTTTTCCCTATCAGGACCATCCCCAATTACAATTAACTGTTTTTGCGGCATTTCGCTAAATGCACTAACTATCAAATCCATCTTTTTATATGGCACCATCCGAGATATTGTTAAATAATAATCTTTCTTTTCAGTATGGGGAGTGAAAGTTTCAATATCCACAGGGGGATGTATAACTTTTGATTGACGACGGTAAACTTTCCAAACTCTCCGAGAAATAAAGCGTGAGTTAGCAATAAAATGATCAACGCCATTTGAAGTTCTCACATCCCAATTTCGAATGTAGTGTAAACAAATTTTTACAAGCCATCCTTTTAAACCTCTTTCCAAACCAGTCTCATGCAAATATTGATGTTGAAAATCCCAAGCATACCGTATGGGAGAATGAATATAGCATATATGTAATTGATCTGGTCCCGTTATTACTCCTTTTGCAACTGCATGAGAACTTGAAATTATCAAATCATAATCAGATAAATCAAATTGCTCAATAGCTAAGGGCATAAACGCTAAAAATGATCTATAGCGCTTCGTTGCCTGGGGTACCTTTTGCAAAAAAGAAGTTATAACCTGATGTTCTCCTAAAAAATCATGACATTGACCATCAGAATCATATACTAGCGTATAAACAGGAGCTTTTGGGAAAAGTTCAAGCATTGAAGAAAGGACGTTTTCCGCCCCTCCTTTATCCACTAACCAATCGTGAACGAATGCAATCTTTGGTGGATTCATAACAACCTTATTCTGCAGCTTCTTGTAACACCTGCCATACTTGATTAGCCGTTTTATCCCATGAAAATCTTTTTGCTTTCTCTATACCTTTATATCGGAATTCTTCATACAAGGTTGGTTCTGAAATCATTCGATAAATTGAAGATGCTATATCCTCAATATCATAAGGATTTACTAATATCCCTGCGTTACCAACTACTTCAGGCAAAGATGAAGAATTGGAAACAATTACAGGTGTCCCACAAGCCATACTCTCTAAAGGTGGTAATCCAAAACCCTCATATAGGGATGGATAAATTGTCGCAATTGCACCTGAATATAAATATGGCAAATCATTGTCCTCAACAAATCCAGTCAAAAATACCCGTGGTGGAAGATTTTCAAGTAATAAACCAGGGAAAATGTGAGACTTTCCGCTCACTCCTGCTAATACAAGCCAAACATCATTAGGTAATTGTGTTTGAATTAGATCCCACGCCATAAGTAATCGTTTTATATTCTTTCGTGGTTCAATAGATCCAAGAGATAATATATACTTGGAAGAAGGAACACCTATTTTTTTTCGTACATTATTCACTTTATCCAAAGATTCAGGATGATATCGTTTATGAACACCATTATAAATAACAGAGATTTTTTCAGGATCAACGTTACTGTGTCTAACAATTTGTCTTTTTGTAAATTCTGAAACAGCAATTATCTTGCGGGTTTTATCCATAAGACGAGGTAATAAAAAGCGATACCAAGTAGAAAACAGAAGATTGAATCCATCCGGGAAATCAAATGCTGCCATATCATGGATAGTCACGACCTGTTGCGACACAGACAGCGGACCTGTATTAGAGGGACTCCAGAGGACTGCATTTTCCTCGATTAAATGAGGAAGTGTTATTTGTTCCCAAAGATGTCCTGCAAACCCAGGTATTTGCTTATTAGGTTGAATGGGTCTCAGCTTTTCATGCATGCGATGCAACAACTCCCCAGTATAACGTTGAACACCAGAGATTTTATTGAACATATTCCTTGTATTTACGTAAAAACAGGTAGATGACATATAACTAGAATCAACGTCCTGGGCGTTCAATATTTTTAGTAATAAAAAAGAATGTGGTCCCTAACAGCACACCAAAGACAAAGGCTGCAATAGGTGACTCTATAACATTACTGGTAATACCCAGAGACATAATGACAAAAGCCAAAACACCTAATGTATATGAAAAGCGATCTCTAACCACACTGAGAAGTGATGAAAATATGAAATTAATATAAACTATATAACCAACCAAACCAAAGGTAGCAAATAAATAAACAGAAAGGTTATCTGATATACCTGGAAGATTCGGTGAAAAGAGTTTCTGGGCTGTTCCAATACCTCCTATACCTCTTCCCATTAAGAGGTTACCGTACTCCGTCATCATATTATATATTCTTGGCCATGTCCATGAAAATCGAGTAATAATGGAATTAAATAAAGACTGATATTTTAAAATCTGTGGGCTTTGGTAAATAATAAAAGCAGAAATTGGAAACACTATAGAAAGGAAACCCACCCCAATTATAGAAATCTTTAATAGAAAACTACCGAATTTAGGCGAGTAATTCCAGAAAAACCATAGAAATCCCACTAATGCCATTATCACTATTGCTGTTTTATTTGTGGTTAAAACAATAGCAATAAATGATAAAATCCAAATACAACAAACAATCCATTTCCTCTTTGTTAGTTTACCGATTAGTAAAATGGAGAGAACAATAATTTGATCCGAAGTAATGGAGGACGCTCGTCCAAACCCAGCAAGACGCTTTGTACCAAGACCAAACCATAATTTAGCACTACGAAGTTCAGTATCTCCTATTGAAAATATTGCACCTTCCCACGGGTATTTAATAAAATTATTAACAATAACCCCTAATACTGAAATAAACCACAGAAAAGAAATAAATGATAACCAATTTGACCAATTAGTTATCATTTCCTTTCTAAGAATTACTCCAGCGACCATCGGAATAAGTATCCAGAAGCCAAAAGCTACCTGTTTAATATTGCCAATATTGTAATACCCATATAACCCCCAGAATAACATTATAGCTCCAAAAAAAATTAGGAACACGTTAATTTTACGTGTATTCAAGATGGTTATTACTACGTAATAAAATATCCCCGCAAGTAATAGCGCTTTAAATATATATAGAACCTCTGGATAACCAGTTTGGGGTAAGTAATAGCGAAGAGGACCTCCCAATATCTCTGAAACAAAAAAAAAGGCTAGTACATTGAATATTATCCTCTTTTTTCTAATCACCCTTTTTTTCACCTGATTACCCCTTACCAATTATATTTTCGTATTCCTTCTCATAAGCAAAAATCATTCTTTCGATAGTATATTTTTGTGCGTACCTCATCCCATTATTGCCTATACCAGATAATTTACTTTTATTTTTAATGACTCCTTGTAACAATTTGGACAAACTTTCTGGTTGACTAGGATCAAACAACCAACCCAAATCTGGATTAACAAGCTCAGGTATTCCTCCCCTCTCTGATCCAATTACAGGTACACCGAATGAGAAAGATTCAAAAATTACTAATGGCGCTGTATCATTCCACAAGGAAGGAACCACTAATACATCTATATTTCCTAATAACTCAGCAGGCTTAACAAAACCTAACCAACGAACATCAGATCTCATTTTTGTTCGCTCCCTAAGTTTACCTTCATAGGTCGGAAATCCCCTCCCCGCAATCCATAATTCTGCCAAACCTGGATCTAACATCAAGAAGGCATCAATTAACTTATTAATCCCCTTGCTTGGGTTAATTTTACCCAAATAACCAATACGGATACCTCGTTTTTTTACATCTTCATTTATCTTTTTGCGAAATGTTAATCTCAAAGGTTTAATTCCATTATTAATCACGATTTTTTTTGTCCGAGAAAATACACCATTCTTAACATGATGGTCAAGAATATACTGACTAACACCTATTATTTTATCTATATGCCGTGTAGCCCTCAACCTTGGAATCGAGAAAATACGGCAACTCAAGCACCTTTTTTGGCAATTTTGACCATCTCTGAACATAGTAGTGCGAGGACATAAAATATATTGATCGTGTAAAGTGTGTATCAACGGTATCCCTAAGTCTTTTACACTCTTCCAAATTGAAACAGAAAAACCGGAGATTACGTGGGTGTTTACTATGTCTGGTTTCACTCGGAGGAGCCATTCTTTAACATCTTGGGCTGCCAAGAGGTTATAGGAATCAACTAAATGCCACACCATTTTAGCCACAGGCGAACGATTACTTTTTCCTGGTAGATATAGATTACGTAGTCGGATCCGCTGTACATCAACATCATTAATTTGATCAGAACAAGGCGAGCCATCAAACGCTAGAGTTAAGACCGATACTTGATGGCCTTTATCGACTAATCCTTCTGCTAACGTATGAACTACTTTTCCCGCCCCCCCAATCACGTTTGGTGGATAACGACTACTTATTATAGCAATCCTCATTGTTTATCCTTTAAGAATCAAGCCAATTTGAAAGATCACGGTTTATTATTTCACCTAATAAAATAATATCATCCCGAAAATAATCTTGAAGCTCTTTGCGCGTTTCAACATTAACTGGTTCTTTTCCTCGAGATCTAAATAGTATTCGATTTAAACTTTTTATAAATCCAAATTCTTTGCGGATAACATAACGCCCCTTAAACCAAATAACTCCTCGCTCAAGCTTAGCTATCCATAATGGAATGGACCTGGCTTCATTATAAACAGGAAATGACTCTCTGCCATCATCAGGTAAATCTAAAAAATCCAGAACCCTCAAGTATTCCAGGCGAGGATTTTCCTTGACATCACTTAACAATATAATATGCACCTGCTCGCGATTCAGAACTTTTAATAGCCTTTCTAATTGTTCACCCAAACGACTAATCACTCCATACATTAAACTACCAGCATCCGATAGGGGAGGGATTAACTTACCTCCAGCACGGGCTTTTTGTAATTGCCATGCTGATGCAAAATCTTTTACATTCTCTCGACCTTCTCTTAGCCTTTGACCATGTAATGAGATTGACAAATCGATTGGATTACGGATTGCTACTATATACCTTACCTCTGCTGGATCATCTACATATTTTAGGATATTGGGTACAGCTTCATAAGAAAATAGATAATTAGTCGTTGCCTCACCTACCCGAATATGCTGTGAATCTGCATTATTGAATAGCATTTCATATTCATTTTGAGTGTATTTTATAAATTTCTTAGCATCCAAATTAAAATAATTAGGCTCTTTGATAGGCGACATAAAAACATTGGGATGATCTGCTAACCATACAGCCAATGAAGTCGTACCACATTTTGGAGCTCCTAGAATAAAAAAATTTGGTTTTCTCATATTATTTTCCCAAATACATTTACTTTACCAAAAGGGTGCAATTTAAAACCAAATCGTTGCTTGACTTTTATCCACAACATTCCACTCCTTATCACCTTAGAAAAAGTAAGGGCGACCGCTGCTCCCATTGCTCCCCACGATGGTATCAAAATAATATTTAAAATAATATTAATTAATAAAGAAATAATAATGACTAATACCGTATCTTTTTCGTATTTTGTCATATTGAGTAAAATACCTACCGGGCCTACCGTAGCACTCACTAATTCTCCGATAGTAAGAATTACTAAAGGAAAATAAGAAACAAAATATTCTGCACTAAATAAGTAAATAACAATAATTCGCCAGAAAATAATAAGAAATACACTTACTGGCAAAGCAAATAAAAAAGATAACTTTGTTGTTTTTAACGCAGATCTTTCCAAACTTAAATAATCTGCTTTTGCAAAGTTCCGAGAAAAATGAGGGGCAATTACTAATCTAATCGCTGTTAAACCAAATGTGACAAGGGTAGCAAACTGGAAAGCGATTTTATAAATTCCAATTTCGGCATGCGTTGACAAGGATCCTAACATTAATACATCAATATTGGAATTTATCACAAACATTATACTAATTACACTAAATGGTAGCATACCTTTTCGCCAGGAGCTTATATCATATTCAGGGTTTACTGAATTTGCAGCTTTAGGCAAATTACTTATGAGAAAGATAAATCCGACAAAAAGAGTAATGGCAGCGGCACCGACGTGTGTAATGATAGCAGCCTCAGCTCCAGCGTTTACTATCCACCTCTTTGTTGGTTTCAGAAAATAAAATATAATTAATATAACCGTCCAGATTAACCCTTTCAGAGTATCTTTAATTAATATACCCTGAATTACATTCCCCAACCCCCGTAATAATCCCCCGAAAATAGTCAAAACAGTCAATAAAGGGAAAAGGATTAACCCCCAGTAAAATGGGGTTTTATCCAATTCTTCAAAAGAAGCTGGTAAATATTGAAATGCTAAAAGACAAAATCCTATAAGCAGAAAGGTTAAAATAAAACTGAAACCTAAAGCCCAAATCACAAGACCCTTAAATTGGCTCCACTGATGAAGCACCAAACTTTTCGACACTTCCCTCATTACAAAATCAGGCAGTCCAAATTGTGAAAATATACTTAAAAGAGTAATTACAGAAATTACGTAAGAATATATCCCCAATTCATCTGGACTCCAAAAAGTAGCCAATAACAAGGTAATAATAAAAGCGGTCAATCGATTGCCAATTCGCAAGACCAAACTAATTCCTGTTTGAAACCTAATTCCCTCTTTATTATTAATTATGTTATTAATAATAGGTATTAATTTAAGAAATATATTTCTCATTTTTTTTATTTGTTCAATAACCAAGTAGAAAATATTCATATATAGATTCGGGGTTCATCCTAACACTGGTCTCCGCCTTCTAGCCACTCGGCAGATTCGCAAATCGAAGCCAATCCTTGTATACCTTTATTGCGATCCGAAAACAAGGATGATTCCTAACCTTTTTTTGATAGCAATTTTCCTGTTTTCTTTATTGGGATCCGGTATAGCTATTTTCAATTCATTTTTTCTATTTGGGTTTCTTCTAATTTTTAGAAATATCTCATCTCTTTGACCCTCAGTAAGTGGCGATGAAAAATATGAAGTGCCATACTTAGAATTTAACCGTAAAATCATAAGATGGGGAGCATTAACCGCATCTACAAATTTAAGTACTTCAACTTTAGTTCGCACCTTTTTGATTCTATGATAAAACCAAATATAGCTTAGGATTGCTATGCCGACAGGTAATTTATCAGGAACAAGCAATGAAGTTATCGCATCTTCTGGTTTTCTAAGCAATACTATACACGGAATATTCCATTTAACCGCGTACTGTACTTGAGCAGGCAGGTGAACGTGATGAGCAATTTCATAACCTGGATTCCATAATTGAAAAACGTAAAAAGCAAATGTGTTGGCTGAGCGAGGAGGACCAGTAATGCAAATATCATGATGAGGTGTAATGTATTTATTTCCAGTGTCAATATCTCGTTGTTTTAATCGTAGAAGGGGAAATAGAAACTTATAACCACCTAGTAAATTATGTCCCAAATATCGAACACCCCTATATAATTTCATCAGAACACATCCTTACGAAAACAAAATATTCAATTTTATCAAATAACAATTTAAACATCTATAATCTTTTAATATCTCTTATCGTAATTAGTTTTTATTATGTTAGTGATAGGATGAAAGCGTTCCCCCTTCTATGCTAGACTGAGAGTATCCAAACTACTCAGTAGAAGCTAAAAGGAGGAACAAACTTCTTTATTATGATTAAACCAAATCTGAAGATAATCTAAAACAAATCCAAAATTAATATTATATCTGATACTGCACACACACTTACCAATAAATATATTAAATCTACTACTATTTTAATCAGCCATTGGGTTTTATTAGTCTAGTTGCTCTAACCATAGACAAAGGCAGTAATTTTCCTTCAAGCAAAAGTGTTCACGATCAACATTACAAATATCTAATTTACTTGTTTTTTGAAAACTAGTAGCCAAGGCCAGTCCTTAAAGAATATATTGGTTAAATTACTTCTTCAAATCTGAAAGGTCATATCTAAGGATAAAACTTTTAAGAACCTTCTTGTTATAACTTGTGCAACGATATCCTCGTATTCTCCCACAGTCTCCTAAAGTGGTTGTTCTTGTTTTATTAGTTTGATCCCAAATACATTTTGTTTATGAAGAATTTGTATCTTATAACTTCCCCTTCGTTTATTACGGAATTAATTATTTGTGGATAATATTGGGTTTAGGTCAGTAAATAGAAGAGTTTAATCCTTAGCGAAGGAAAGCCATTTGTCATACACGGAACGCGCTACCGGGTATAAAGGATTTTTCTCAATTTTCATTTTTACCATAATTTTCTTTCTTTCTTTAGCCTGATCCGGTACCGCAACCAACAAAGGATATTTATTTAATTGTTTCCGGTGTTCACTGATTACATTAAAAATTTTTTTAGTTTGGCACTTAGTCAGTTTTTCATAAGAAAAAGAAGTATTATATGTCCCGTTTACTTCACATATTACATTATCAAATTTCTCGATAATTCTCTCAAATGTTGCTACAACTAATTTCTCTTTCACTTGAAAAATTTTATTATAAAATATTATATAACTCCAAATTGCTAGAGTTATTGACAATTTTGGATCCACAATAATAAGAGAAGCAATAGTATCAATAGGATCTCGAAGTAGAACAATACAAGGAACATTCCATTTTACAGCAAAAATTATCTGCATCGGCTGATGGACATGATGAGCAATAAGTAGATCTGGATTCCACAATCGAAAAACGTGCATAGCGTATGTGTTGGCAGAGCGAGGGGGACCAGCTATGCAAATATCACTCTTAGGAGTAATGACAGCTTTCCTAGATCGGGGAACTACTAATGGAAACAGTAATTTCGAGTTTCCTATAAGAACATTGGTAATATAACGAATATTTTTCATTAGCATAACAGACTTATTTTTGATTGCAGGAATAATTGCAGAAAAATACCAGGGTATAACACTCTTGAGGTAAGCGAACGAACCTTCATAAAATTCTTCCTGCAATTGATTATTCCTCAATAATCTCCTGCAAATCCTTCAATGTTGCTTGAATTTGTTCATTCTCAGGTAATAAAACTATTGCCTGCCTATATGCATTTAGTGCTTTCATCTTCAAATCAGCCCACTCGTAAATTTTCCCAGCACGGAAATAGTACTTTCCTTCCAATTTCTCACTCAATGCTAGTGCTCGTTCGATAGCATTTACTGCGTTTGTCACATCTCCAGATAATTTATATGCCCAGGATATTTCATAATACCCCGGTGCCCAGCCTTCAAAACGCTGAATCGTTTCGGTGTAACGAATTAATGCGTCTGACAGATTTCCAGCAGCACGCAAGCTATTCGCACGTTCTAACCACCAACTGCGATTACCAGGGTTATTATTTATTGCTTTATCAAACCAGACATCCGCTTCTGCATAACGGTGTTCTCTTTTCAGTACTTGCCCGATGGCAAAGTAACCTTGCCCGTTCTCCGGCGTCTGCCTGGTTGCCAACAGGAATTCCTGAATAGCTGCCTCAACACTATCCCCTCGTTCATAATACACCCATCCTAATCCAATGTGAGCTTTTATACTCTTGGGATGCTTATCCAATACCTGCAAATAAAAAGAGGCTGCATCGTTCCAAGATTCTTGATTACGAGAAATATCACCCAAACGAAGCAGCCAAGCTTGCCGCTGCGGTGAAGTGGGATACTCAGCTATCATTTGGTATACTAAGGCTTTTGCGGCTTCAAGATCTCCTGCATCGCTCAATAAAGTCGCTAAAGAAAGAGTTCCCTTTTCCGGATCCAGCTCCCAAGCTGCTTGGCCTGCCAACAAAGCATCTTGCGAGCGACCTTCTTCTTTGGCTTGTATGGCTGCCTGGTTTAGAGCATTATATATACCCGCCTTTTGCCAAATTTGCACCGCTCTATGAAAATTTCCCATCTCAACGAGGGTTTCACCCAAAATATACAATGCGCTCATATTATTCTCGTTAGCCAATTGTTTTACCAAAATTTGAGCTTTCAGCGGATCTCCCTCCGCTAATGCCTGACTCGCTAGCCAGAGAAGCGCACGCTGGTGATCTTTCGGGGGAAGGAGCGCATAACGCGAGATCTCTAACCTTTCTGTCAATGTAATCTTTGAATATCCCAGCGACCAGATATTCACTTGCCAGGCGTCTACTACTGGCAGTAGAACGGAACCCGTACCAATTACCAATATTAGAGTCAATAGAAAATATTTCTTCCATGGAGAAACGAAATTTTTTATCATTTAATAATGGGAGTAAAAACTAGATTTAATAAATTATCCCAATTAATGCTTGAAGGATTTCGCCTATGGCAGTAAAGTATTTTTCACTTACCAAAGATATTTATATCAATCTAAAAGTTCTCTGCGGGAAATGATATCCATCGGTTTTACCTTAAATTTTTAACCCTAAAATAAACATCCCTCAATTAGTAACCTTTGACTAAACTACCAATAAATCAAACCAGGTTCAATTCTTATTCTTATTTTAAAATCACTCTTCACTAATCTTCTTCTGAATCCTTTTGCGGAACCCGCCACCATTCGCAGAAAAACACCACACCAATTGCAATCATCAGCCCCACCATGCCAGCCAGAGCGGTGTTAATAAGCGTCTTTGACTCCCCTTCCAGCGGAACCACTGCCCTGGCAACACAATAGGCAGCCTGACCATCATGTTTTTCAGCAATCAGGGTTTCGTCTAAATACCCGGAAAGGGCTTGATAATTACTCCGAGCCCGATCCCGCTCCTGCTCCAACAAGTCAATCCTATATTGTTCGATTTCCCTTTCCAATGCTAATTGGGTGATCTCTGTCTCCAGGCCTGTTAGCTGAATTTCTAAAGTATCATTCTGATTCTCTAAGGCAGAAATCAGATCGTACAGTGTTTCTCGTGTTTCAGCAATCGTGTATTCCTGCCCGTAAATATCCGTTCCCGTGACCTGGAACTGCGTCCCACTCACCTCACCGGTAGTCCGCTGGAGCAACCCTACCAGGCTGAGCGCGTCGCCAATCAACAACTTACTACTTTGGATCTGACCACCCAGGCGGGTATCAAGAGAACCTGCATCCCGGATGATACCCTCATTATCTTCAATCGCTTCCAGATACCGGGCAAGTTTCCCTTTAGCCTGGTTAAGCTGTACTTCTGCCACATTTATTTTACTTTCCGGAAGATAATCTTCCAGCATTTTTTGGGCTGTATTCCAGTTTTTCAAGCTCTGAGTCACTTCCTCTTCTAACCGGATTAGATCAATATTTTCAATGCCGTAAATCAGGTTCCAGCGAGTAACCACCTCTTCCGCCCATAAATTGGCGAATTCTGCGGCTTGCTCCGGGTTCTCACTAATAACCGACAATTTCAACTGGCTGGTACCGATCAAGGCAGCTTCCAACTCCGGCTTTTCATTTCCCTCTCCCTGGCAGTTTAGGTTCATTTCCTCACAGACAGAAAGCCATACTTCAACCGCTTCCGCCAACTCCGGCAGCGCCTTGGTCGTTTCAGTGAGCAGCCGGTAATCATCCAGAGGGGAAGGGTTGTTGATACTGGGCTCCAGGTCCACTTCAAAAGATGGCAGGGTAATCCCGATATGCGCGGCTGCTTCATACTTTGGAGGAAGTAAATACCTGCTGGTTAAAAAAGCAGCCAGGACAGCCAACAATGTAACAGATACTATGATCCATTTGTATTTCAATAATGTTTTTACTAGCGCGCGCAGGTCAATCATATCCTCGTAATACACTGAATCGGGAGGGTTGTGTTCTGACATGGTTTAAGTCCTTTACAGCGAACGAAATCTCAATAATATACTTCTGGTATTGTACCGTATTAGGCTATAAATATAGAATAAAAAATTGAAAATTATCAAATTTCTTATCGAAGGCTTATAAAAGGCGGAAGACTGGATAGCCTTCGGCTGATGGGAGGCGGAATTGTGGCAGAGAAATTTGGGGACATGGAGACGAGGAGATTTGGTGAAGGGGAAACATGGAGAATGGGAGATAGAGTCACATCGTCGCCCAGTCACAAAATCACCGAGTCACAAAGACCCCGGTCTTTTCCTCCGGTTTCCAGTTCTCATTATTTTCTCCCTCACGATAATTATTGTTTCCCTGGATTCCTTTATCCAATCACCTCCCCCTGAAAGTCAGCGCATCAATAAAAGTTCTCCAGAGGACAAAGACATCCAGCCAGAAAGACTGGTGTTTTATGTAATAAAGGTCATACTGCAGTTTTTTAAGTGCGTCATCCTTCGATGCGCCGTACCCCTGATGGATTAACGCCCAGCCAGCCATTCCTGGTTTCGCTGCCAGGCGAACCCGGTAAAAAGGGATCTTCTCCGCCAATTCATTAATAAATTCCGGCCGCTCCGGTCGCGGACCTACAACACTCATCTCCCCTTTAAATATGTTCCAAAACTGGGGGAACTCATCGATGTGCGTCCTGCGCAGAACGCGCCCTACACGTGTCACCCGGGTATCATTTATTTTCGCCCAGACCGCCTGATCCTTTTCCGCATCCTCGACCATCGAACGGAATTTATAAACCCGGATTTGTTTCCCATACCGTCCCAATCGTTTCTGGGTGTAGAGGATTGGACCCGGCGAATCCAGTTTTATTGCCATGGCAATAAATGGAAATAATAACGCCAAAAACAACAGTCCAAGGGAAGACCATAAGATATCAAATGTTCGTTTGCCCGCATGCCAGATTAGCCGGGTGCCGGGCTGCTCCAGCGGCATAGCCACTGACCAGTGATCTCCGATGTGCTCTACCGGCACCTTTCCGGTAAGTTGTTCGTACAGCAGCGGCATAGGAATAACTGCAATCTCCCGCTGCAAACAGTCATTGAGCACCTGATATAATTCTCCGCCCACATTACGAGTGATTGCCAGTACAACTGTGGTTACTTTATAATCAGCAATGAGGTCAAGCAGATCTCCACTTTTCCCCTTCACCTCGGCAGCCACCAATTGCTCCAACGATTGGCCGCTGTCATTGTGATGAATTTCAACGCTTGTCCCTATCTTTTGAAGATCATCATCAATAAAACCAACCACTTCATAAAGGGTTTGGGCATGCTCGTGGAGTGCCCGGTAAATTGTCCGTCCTGCCCAACCGGCGCCCAGAATTATCAACCGCCTCCGAAACCGGGACTGGGCAAAGATCAGTAAATATAGAGAGCGTCCAAGGATCAGGAAGAACAATGGCAGTAAAATGGTTAAGAACAGAGGCTGCCGGGACGGAGGCAGGGTTGGTGGCAGGTAAGGTATGAGGTTGAAGATGATGATGGAAATCAAGCCTGTGCTGAGAACAGAGACAAACGCGGGCTGTGTTTCGCCCGCCTTCTCAAGATCATAAACCTGCAATAAATGGCCGAGGAAAAACCACAACCCATTCAACAGCACGAACCACTCCGGGTTCTGACTGAGCAAGGACCAGCTTAAAAGGTAGTCATCGCGGAAATACAGAGAAAGCACAAAACCGCTGTTGATCGCCAGGAAATCCAGCAATAATAACAACCAACGCCGTTCTAAATAGGATATGGTTACTGTTGAAGCATCTTTTCTTTCTTTTTCCGCTAGATTACTCTTCATAGATAAGCCTTGTCAGCAAGTCATGATATGCGTCCCCGACCGCTTTCCTGGTATGACGATCGACCACATAACAACGTCCATTGTCTCCCAATTCACTTCTTCTCTCTGGATCTTCTTTCAATTTAATGATTGCCCGCTGTAGCGCCAGCGGGTCTTCGGGTTCGACACAGACACCGCAGTTCGCTTTTTCCACCAATTGCCAGGCATCGCTGCCCCGATCTACTGCTGCCAATACAGGGCGAGCGCTCGCCATGATTGTGTAGATTTTTGAGGGGACTGAATCCAGGGCAATATCCTTCTTTAATGTTACCAGAGAGACATCTGCTGCTGCATAGATTAAGGGAACTTCCTCCCTCGGTTGAAAGGGGAGAAATATAACGTTATCAAGTGCTAGTTCCTGCGCTTGGGTCTTAAAATATGGTTCACGGGAGCCGCTGCCGACAATAAGAAAAATCATATCCTCCTCACCAGCCAGGGACTTAGCGCAGGATAAAAGGTGCTCCAAGTTCTGGGAATGGCCCAGGTTGCCTGCATACAAAACGACAAAGTTCCCCTGCAAATTCAGCCGATTTTTGAAATCGTTTTCTTTCGGCAGCGGTTTAACAAAATCAGGATCTATGAAGTTGGGGATAATAGTGAGCTTCGACTCGGGAACCCCCTTCTTATATAAATTATCTTTAAACCCTTCGGAAAGCACTGTGATCTGTCTTGCCCAGCGGTAAACAAATTTTTCCAACCCCTTCGAAAATCGGATGAATAATCGATTTTGAAGGATCCCCAACCTGATCAGAACATCAGGATTTATATCTTGAACGTTATACACATAAGGAATTCGCTTAAAAAAACCAATAATGGCTGCTGAAAGACCAATGGTCAAAGGCGGGGAAGGCGCAAGGATAATATCCTGGGGACCAGAAAATAATCCTGCAAAGGTGGAGAGTACATTAAAAGAAACATAATTCAAAAACCGAACCTGAAAGTGCTCTTTTTGGGGAGAAGTATACAAATAGGTCCTGATAATATTCAGATTCCCAGAGATTCCTCTGGTGATAAATTTCCCTTTATACTCACCTTCCGTAACGTTGGTTGCATAATGGGGAAAGCCAGTGACAACTGTAACATGATGTCCATGATTGACCAATTCCTCCGCCAATTCAGTGACTATCACGGCATTTGCGCCAATATCAGGTTCAAAATATAATGTTAACAATAATATTCGGGTCAAAGTTGTCACCAATCTAAATTTTGCTCATACTCAAATTCAATTAAGAATTGACCAATTTTTTCTTTGTAGAGTTTTTTGATTTCCGGTGTAAAATTGTTTTTCCAATCCCCGGCAATTCCTTTTCGGAAGAAACTATCAGGATTACTTTCACCCTGGCTTCTACCCCGGCTCAACTTGATGAATGAATTTTCATCTACGATACGCTTTATAGTTTCAGATGAGTTATCCAGCTCAAAATGCTCAGCGATTTGGCTCATAACACTATAGGGTTCCTTCACCAACATCTCATATTTAATCATCAACCCCCGTCCCGGATTAAGATTTATCTGCCAGGACCGTACCCACTCAGCATACTCTCCTAACAAAATGTCAGCAAAACGCTTCAAGCCCTCCTCCAATGTCAATTTGGAGTAAACCGGATATTCCGGATGCCAAACCGTCTTTCTGACATAATAACAATAACTTACCGCAACATCACGCAAATCGCGATAAAGAACCACATAATTTACTCCTGCTTCATCCAGGAGTTTTATGTTTCGGGTAGACCCGGGGATATGCATTTTCGATATGACGAGCATATTGTTAAAGCGGGAGAATATATCAAGGGGAAGATCGTAGTCGTGACTGCCGCCCGTTTTAAGTTCATAAGAAGTAGCATCGGGGATAAGGATTTCATCAAACCCGGGATAACTAACCAACATTCTCTTCAACCAGGTAGTACCGCTCTTTGGTAAACCGGCGATAAATAATGTCTTTTGTGGATAACATCCTTTGTATTCACTAAAATTATTCCGGCTCTTTATTAATTGAACTTGATATCGTATATTAACCACTAACAGCTTAATCAAGTGAATAATTTTTGGGGGAAATATTGTTAAATATTTCATATCTGTCAAATGACTACTTCTTCTGTCTATTGTTTTGTTCTGCCGCATGTCGAATAGCTTTCACAAATCCCGGGGCGGAATGTTCGGGTTTATGTTTAGCAATTAAGGCCTGGGCATTTTCTCCCATCGCCTTGGACAGTTGTTCATTGGACAATATCGTTACTAATGCATCAGCAAGCATTTCTGGGTTATCAGGCGGGACAATAAACCCCGTTTTCTTATTCAGAACAATCTCTCCGGCGGCGCCAACGCATGATGTTGTCACTACAGGCAAACCGAAAATCATCGCTTCATTGAGTACTAGTCCCCAGGTTTCGTAGCGGGAAGGAAGTACAAACACATCTGATGAAAAATAATATTTCCCTAATTCAGAAGGTTGGACAAAGCCTACAAACTTCACAGAAGAAATATCATGCTGTTGACAATAACGCATTAATTTACTTTGTAAATAGCCATCACCCAAAATCAGCAATGTTGATCCTGGGACCTTTTTCTTCACCTGTACAAAACTATCCAGTAAGACAAATAATCCCTTAACATCCACCAAACGCCCTACATACAGGATAACTTTTTGATCGGCTAGATTTAGTTCTTTTCGTAACGCAATTTGTCCCTTTTCCTGAAAAGAACGGTAAGCCTGGTTGAAGCTATCATTATCAATCGAATTACCAACAGAAAATATATCCCGGGGATCTGCGCCGCGCAGCAAAAGGTGCTGCTTTGATTTTTCTCCTGGAACGATCACAGCCTTGCTGCCATTTATCATGGCATCAATATATGGAGACATTAATTTCCTGATCAAAGAATTGGATGAAGCATGACTCCGATACCAGATTATTCCAGGTATCTTCTTCATTTTTGTTAACCAGAAAGCAGCTTGATGAGTCAGGGATGCATAACCACTAAATATTACAGTATCATACTTTTCTACTGCCAACCGGGCCAAGAGAGAAGTGTTTAGATGGATATGGTAATAATCACTGCGTGAGGGAGAAAACCGCAGGGGTATGTTTAAACCTCTAAAAGTGTGACATGAAAAATTAATTTCTTCAGTATTCACATCCCAGGAACGATCTTTTTCCTTCCAGGAACACAGCAGCACCTCCAAATTAATATCAGGATGGGCATTAATTTGATTGTATAGCGAAATCCTATAAGGCGGCAGCAAATTCGCTACCAAAGCTACGCGCAAAGTTCTCTTATCCTTCATGAGTGTCTTGATATTTTTTCAAAACGGAAAGTAATAAATGATTTATTAGCGTTTAATTAAATGTACCTGACCAAGGATCCTGCAAATCAAAATTCGTCTTAAATTACTGGATATTTTTTCAAGTATCGAGCAAATTTCATTTAGGATTTTGACGCTATCAAATTTTCTATCTGGTCAATAAATATCCCATAAGTCATTTTAGCATCATATATGTCAGACCAACAATTTCTGCTCCCTCTCCTTTTTGAAACTGCATGTTTCTCTAATTCAGTAAATGCATCAGCAATTTCCAATGGCTCCGGGTTTTGCCCGAGCAGAACACCATTCTCATTAGTAACAATTTCAGGAATTCCACCCACAGATGCTGCTATGACAGGAATGCCGCAGCTCTGGGCTTCCATAATTGATACAGGAACGCCTTCAGATGAAGATACATTGACAAAAACATCTACAGGATACTTTTCATAAAACTCCATCACCGCCTTATTTGATATTTGACCAAGCAGAGACCATTTAACATTATCCGGTAGAATTCGACCTGCGTATTTCGCTGTTTCCTCTAACGATGGGCCACTCCCTATGTGGTGCCATTCAATCTGACGAGCCGGATTTTCCAGCGCAAAAATCCGTAACCCGGAAATTAGGAGTTCGAGCCGCTTGACTGGGATAATTGAGGAACAAGATACTATTCTATAAGTCCCATCAGCGGAAGGCATGGTCAAAAATCCTGGAGCATTTACACCCAACCTTGAGACAAGCACTTTCCCCTCAGCATAAGGATATTTTTCTTGAAGGTATCGAGATCCATCTTCTGATACTGTGAAAACACAGGTAATTGATTGTAAAATTTCTCCCCGGAAAGGTAAATATGGTGGATGATGACGTTCTTCATATATATCACCACCATGTGCCCGTGAAATGAACTTTGCCTTTTCCATATCCTTAACAAATAAAGCAACCCCCAAAGCCTGTCCTCTCAGCCAATATGTATAAAACAGCGTATTTTGGATCTGAATTTTTTCCTGCTTGTCAAGCAGGCTAAGCCATCGAAATACTCGGACAGCCTCATCAATATATATCAAGACTCGCCAGAACGATTTCCCTGAAAGCAGAAAATGGTTTGGATGGGAAATGATTTCCTGAAATAAAAGTCGACAATCAATATGTTTCAGCGCCGAGAAGAATCGTTGTAAACTTCCCATTTCCATTCTACTTGGGTTGATTTCCACCTTTACATTAGATGGCACAGATCGAACTTGATTATTTATACAAGCAGGAATTATCGTAACTGAATTAAATTCTTCTGCAAGATAATTAATTTCTGTCTCCAGGAATGTTTCACTTTCCCCGTAAGGATACATATGTGTAAATAGAAATAAATTGTCCATAACCAAATATCAGCAATAATTATTTATATCTATCTGAAATCCCAGGAAACGAATTATTCGGTCTACAGCTGTTTTAGTTACTACAAAAGGATCCAGTTTACATGCTTTATTGATAGTTTTCCAGCGGTTTCCGTCCGGGTAATGATACCCCAGGCTTAGGATTTTTCGTGCTGAATAATACCGCATATACCCTCGCTCAGTCTCGGAAAAATCATGATTTTCTTCACCGCGTCGTAGTAAGGAATGGATTAGGTCAATGGCTTGAGCCAATTCCTCCTTATTCTCACAATCATACCTCCAAAGATGCTGAACAAGCTTTAATGGAACTTCAACCCCAAGATATTTTGAGATTATTTTTTGACTGATGGCGACTCGGTTTTTCTGATGCTGATCTTTTAATCTAACCCTAACACTGTCTTCATGCTGCCGGTATTTAATCAAGATGTCTGGTATATTTGCGAATTTTGTTTTAGAAATTAAAAGATGCCATAGAAAATAATCTTCCGGAATGATTAATTCGATTGGATAACCGCCATTATTAATCAGTGTCTCCCTTCGCATCATAGCAGAGGGGTGGACAATTGGATTGCGAAAGCAAAGGGACCAGGCGATAAGGTCATGATTTGCAGGAAACCTGCAGCTTGAAATAGTGCGCCCCTCAGTATTAATTACCTGAATTGCGGTGCCAAGAACACCAATTTCCGGATGGTCATGCAAATAAGATACTTGCTTTTCAAACCTGCCTGGAAAACTGATATCATCTGCATCCATGCGAGCAATGAAAACACCACGGGCAATAGATAAACCAGAATTAAGTGACCTAACCAAACCAACGTTCTGATCATTTTCCAAATAAACAATTCGCTGATCAGTGTACGACCGGACAATTTCATCAGATCTGTCCGTCGATCCGTCATTGACGATAATCAGTTCAAAATCATCAAACGACTGGGTTAATATTGAGTCTATTGCATCAGCAGCATATTTCTCGCAATTATATACAGGTAATAAAACACTTACTGTTGACACCTAACGATCCTCCAGGCCAATCAGCTTAAATAGAGTTTGATACCTGCGGTGATAAGTATGATCACGAAGAGCCCGTTCCCTTCCTGCTTTTCTTATATTTTCTGCTTCCTGAGGGTGTTGTAGATAGTATCGAATTTTATCAAGCAGCTCATGTTGATTCCGGTAAACTACAATTTCCTTTCCAGGTTCAAAAAAATTCTCAATTTCATCCATATACCCCGTGCAGTACAAAGCTCCACTCATTGGCGCTTCAAATTCCCGTAAATGCAGGTGTTGTTTTATTTGTTTACTGAGGTCATTCTGATCATATACCTCCAAAAACCCGAGACTAAGATGACTTTTACTATATAAGGCTATTAATTCATCATCAGTAACAGGGCCGTGTAGGTTCGAAGGAAACTTGTTGATTAAATTCCTTCGAAAATCAAACTCAGCCAAAATGGCAGATAATTGGGTCTGCCGGGCTGCTGATAATGCGGATAGAGATTGCATGCCAAGCAAAAACCTCTTTAACCTTTCCCGAAATCTTGTCTTAGAAATTTTATGCCATAGAGGACCGAAAGCATGAACATCAACCCCATTTTCAAGAAGATGGTTAATATAACGAGCGCGAATGCCATAATTCCCACCCACAAAGGATACATCAAATATACGAGCAATATCGCGAGGTTTAAAGTAATTTGGATTTGACGCCATCGGCCACCAAATCGGATTTGCCCCAATCGAAATAAATTTTTCCCGAGCATCTCGCTCAGCGTGTAAACAATAATCAAAATGAGGTGAAATCTCTTCGACAAGATGAAATTGATGTGTATTGTTACATGAAAAATTACAGGTTGGGACTCCTGTTCTGCTGATTTCATCAATTACTAACCCATCAACCATGCCATCCTTCAAGTAAGAGAAAAACAGATCAAATGGTTTCTTCCTATTTTCGCGATTATAGAAATCCAGCAGGTCTTGGCTGAATTCGGCGCGAACTTGGCTGTTATTATGGCTCATGGCCATTTGGCCTTTCTCTGCGGGGAAAAACACCACATCGTGTCCCAGATCGATCAACGGTTCAGATAAGTTTCGATACCAGGTCCGATTTTCAGGAATGCTTCTGTGGGTTGTAGCGTTTAATACTTGAAAGATACGCATAGAAATCTGTTTTTATTTTGTTAGTGTTTATTTCTCTAGATTCATTGATAAAGATTTTTTAATCGATGCAAACGCGGCAGCAAATTTCTAATCGTGCGGAGTATTATTATCTGGAATATCTACAGTGAAGAAAAACAATGAAACCGATCGATAAATAGTTCTCCTCTACCTGTATTTAACAATACTTGCTGGATTTCCAGCCACAATTGCATAATCCGGAATATCTTTTGTGACTACACTGCCTGCTCCAACTACCACACCGTCCCCTATTGTTATGTTACTTAGAATTACACTGTTTGCACCTAACCAAACATCGTTTCCTATTATTACTGGGCCTTTACTTACTCCTTTTTGGAAAATCATAGGTACGCCCGAACGATCCATCCCATGATATCCGCCTGCAATCACAACATTTGGTGCAATCATCACATCATTACCAATTTGAACAGAGTCGCTGCCGCCAAATATATGACTGCCATATCCTAATCGGACATTATCCCCAAGTATGATACAGTGCCCACTCAAAGATGCACCCTTGCGAATCACACAATCACTTCCTAACCTGATGTTCCTTTTCGTATGTATCATTGCACTTGGAGATACAAAGCAAGAAATATGGATTTCTTTATATACTGAGGAATATATTACCCAATATATAAATCGATAAATCCCTCTCACCAACTGATAAATAATCTTATCACTAAAATTTAGAATTTTATGGAATAATTTCATCTCACATATATCCGTATTCTTTTATCAAATCACCACAACAATCCATCAAATCATCTAAAGATTTGTCATCAAAAAAGTGTCTCCATTGCCCTATTGTCCCTTTATGAAAGGTCTCTGCCTGACGATCAAAGATATGACTTGAAATCTCTTTGATTTTTTCTTCTGAGGTTTCGATGCCACACCAATCTGTCACACGACGGACAGCTGCATCTTGCTTGGCATCATCTCCATGCCCAGAGTCACCAATAACATCCTCAAAACGTAATGCTAATGTGTTTTCATCTTTTAACCAACCAATTGCTCTTTCTAAACGACAACTAAAAGGGCTTAAAACAGTATTCCCTTTAACTAAACCATTTATAACACCTTGTATTTGTTGACGTTTATCAACGCTATTAAAGTATTCATGAAATGGATAATCTTCGCGTTTTTTTTGAAAATTGATATAGGAAATCAATACATCTCTTGGGTCGCGTGAAATAAATATGATTCTAAATCCATTTGCAACGAGAAAATTACTCAAATCAACATTATAGGGTAAATGTGCTGTAATATAATATCCATTGGGAATTTGGTTTAGGAAATTATGGAGCCAATCCTTGCGGACCCAATTGCCAGGAATGTCTAAATCAATAGGTAGGCCAAAATCCGACAACTCTGGTGCCTTTCTTCTCCTCTTACTCCAGCGTGAAAAAGGATTCCTTTCTATCTCGCGTAATAATGCGCCAGTTAAACCTGGTGTGTATTCGCTAAATCCCAACAAATCCGTCAATCTGCCAAGTAAATGCGTTCCGGACTTCGGTAATGAGTTTACAATTATGCGCATTCTACCTCCAAGTCCCTCCCAGATATCAATCCATTAACAAACAAAGGTTATCCATTGAGTAGTGTAAACTTCTTTCTGTAAATTTGATAAAAAAGTAGGTCAGGTGTATCCT
>CAZHHT010000029.1:0-29427 GCA_964532455.1 uncultured Anaerolineales bacterium | reverse complement strand
GTGTAATTTGATCGTTGCCAATTTGTACGGAATACGGTTTCCTCACAGGAAACCGTTTTCTTACTTAAGGGAGCTGATGTAGCTTTGGACCTGGGAAAGCTTTCAAATCAGCAGGTATAATTTTGATAAGAGGAAACTATGTGCGATACTTTGATCGCTCCTGCCTGGCGCGGGTTTAACCAGGAAGCTGGGTATTTTATGGAGGGGTACCTGGACCAGATGCCCTTGCCAGTTTACTGTTAGATAAGATCTGGAAATGATACAAGTTGTTAAGGTAATATACAAGAGGCAAGGATAAAAAATGGTATTACCAAATTTTGTTAATAAGATTAGATTTGCCATCGATAATGAATTTAAGAGAAATCTTTATCAGAACCTGGTATTTAAAGGCGGCGGGGTGAGGGGGATCGCCTACATGGGAGCCTTGGAGGTACTGGATGAATACCGCATTGTGGAAAATATTCAGAGGGTAGCAGGGACTTCTGCAGGGGCAATAGCAGCTACCATTGTCAGTTTTCGATTAAGTGTGCTTGAAACGAAAGATCTCTTTAATACGCTGGATTTTTCTAAAGTCCCTCAGAGTGAGACAAAAAGTCGAAAACAAAGGTTATTAAGGATTCCCGAGGAAGAAAATTACCGGAGATTTTTTAATAAGTACGGCTGGTATTCCAGTGAATACTTTTACCACTGGCTGGAGGATATCATTGCCGATCAATGTGACGGAAACGGGAGATCAACTTTCTCTGATTTTCATCAAAGGGGTTTTCGGGAATTGTATATCGTGGCTGCCAATATTTCCCGGCAGCGGTCTGAGGTGTTTTCCGCTGCTCAAACCCCTGATGTTGCTGTGGCGGATGCGGTTAGAATGTCAATGTCTATCCCGATCTTTTTTGAGTCCCTGCGTTTTGATGGGAAAAAATTTGGTGATGGAGATTACTATGTTGACGGGGGGCTATTTGATAATTTTCCCATGCATATATTTGACCAGGATGAATTTGTAGGCAAAAGCTGGTTCTACCGTGAGGGTATAAACTGGGAAACTCTGGGGTTATTCCTTTATCCAGACCAATATTTACAACCCGTAGAACCAGAGATTCCTGATAATGTCTGGGAGTTCCTCACTCTGGCACTCCGAAATTTGTACCAATCTCATGAGATTTCCTATTACCAAACCAGTATAGTGGACCAACACCGCACGATAGAAATCAGCGACTGTGGGATATCACCGACAGATTTTGAGATCGATGCTGGAAGTGAAAAATACCAGCAGCTCTACGAATCTGGGAAACATGCCGTCCGCAGATTTTTTGGACAGGAAGAGTAAGAGAATTTTACTTTATCCTATACCAACCCCCAGCGACATCCCGGTAAAAAGTGAAGTCGCTCCGCCCGGGTCCTGTACGGAAAGTGATCACAGCAAAGAGGTCCGCTTTTTGGATCATATCCAGAAGTCGGTCGAGATGTGCTTGCACCTGGAGATCCAATTGATAAGGTGGATCTTCCGTGAATAGTCCGGGTCCTGAAATATTTACGTAATTGGCACCCAAAGCGGCTAGGCGGTTGATATCTTCCTGAGTATAAGGAGGACCAACATAATCTGAACCCAGGAACTCCGCTCCGTCTAAATCGGGGATCACAATACGCTGCCAGATATTCGCGCCGCGAAGTTGAGCCGAGTCAACCCAGAGTTCCCGTTTATCGAGAGTTGAAGGATGATCATCTTGGGGGGTAATGTTCGATATTTGAGCGGGCGGTGTTATGATTTGGGAAGTGACAATGGGTGTATAACCTGCAGGGCTGGAATCCTGTATATCACAGCTGGCGGCAAGAAATATTACAGTCAAGAAAATGAGAACAGGGGAAATAGTAAAGTGACTTTTTAGAGAGTTAATAACCATTTGTTTAAGGCAGATTACCCTGATTATATCAAGGAAGCAGATTTACTTTCCCATTGTTAAAACCTTATTAATTTAGCCCCGCCCTATGTTCAAGCCTGAATGGGGTTGGTATAATGGGCTGTGCTTCTCATAAAAGAAACCTATTTTTGGTATACTAGACAGCATTGTGTGCCTGCTGTTTATTCTGGTGCACACTGGGTTTTCGAGCCCAACGGAGGTTTTTGTGGATCCTGGAGCAAATAATCGTCAGTCAATAATCTATATTATGCTGTTTGTGGGCATTATCATCCTGGTTTTTTACAGCTTCCGCCAGCAGGCTGTCACTACCGAGGATATAACCATTGGGCAAGTAGCCCAGGAAATCAAATCCGGGAAACTGAACAGGGTGATAGTAAATGAAGATGAGCTGGAATTGATCTACCAGGACGGCACTGAAGGAACCGCTCATAAGGAACCAGATGCTACATTTGTACAGCAGATACGAGAACTGGGGGTGACCGCTGCTGAGCTTAATCCTGAAAATGTCATCGTTGAAATTAAACCCCCCAGTACCTGGTTCGGCGTAATTAACGTATTGGGGTACATTCTGCCTTTTATTATGATCGCCGGATTGTTCTGGTTTGTATTTCGTCAGGCACGGGGCGGCGGTTCGGCCGCTATGAATTTTGGTCAATCCAAGGCCAGGAAGTTAACTGGAGACAATCCAACAGTGACTTTTGATGATGTGGCTGGTATACCGGAAGCCAAGGAGGAACTGGCTGAAGTGGTGGAATTCCTCCAGGAACCGGAAAAGTTTATTTCATTGGGCGCGAGAATACCAAAAGGTCTGTTGCTGATGGGAGCCCCGGGAACAGGAAAAACACTACTTGCTAAAGCAGTTTCCGGAGAAGCCGGTGTGCCGTTTTATTCCATTTCCGGTTCTGAATTTGTGGAAATGTTCGTCGGTGTCGGCGCAAGCCGTGTCCGGGATTTATTTGATAAAGCCAAGAGTGACTCCCCCTGTATTGTCTTCGTGGATGAAATTGATGCAGTCGGACGCCACAGGGGCGCTGGATTGGGCGGCAGTCATGATGAACGAGAGCAAACCCTGAACCAAATCCTGGTGGAAATGGACGGTTTTGATACCGATACCAATGTGATTATCATCGCAGCCACCAACCGGCCCGATATACTGGATCCGGCGCTGCTGCGTCCGGGTCGGTTTGACCGGAGGGTGATACTGGATAGACCTGATATTCGAGGCCGGGAAGCGATTCTTAAAGTCCATGCCCGCGGAAAACCATTAGCTCCGGATGTGGATTTGAAAACCATCGCCAAAGCAACCCCTGGATTTGTGGGTGCTGACCTGGAAAACATGATCAACGAAGCGGCAATTTTAGCTGCCCGAAATGAAAAGAAAATCATTGAGCAGGATGATTTCCAGGAGTCAATTGAACGTGTCATTGCTGGTCCGCAGCGGAAGAGCCGCATAATCAGTGATATTGAAAAACAGATTATTGCCTACCATGAAGCCGGCCATGCCATCACCGCTCGCTCTTTGCCTGAGGCAGATCATGTGCATAAAGTATCCATTATCGCCCGGGGACAGGCTGGTGGATATACCCTGATCCTGCCTGACAGCGACCGCACCCTCGTTTCCCGCAATAAGATCCTGGCAGATATGGTCAGCCTTATGGGCGGACGGGCCGCAGAGGAAATTGTTTTCAGTGATATAACCTCAGGTGCCTCTAATGACTTGGAACGCGTCACCAAGATGGCACGGGATATGGTCACCCGGCTGGGGATGAGTTCGGCATTAGGCCCTATGGTATACGGGAAAAAAGATGAGATGATTTTCCTGGGAAAAGAATTCACTGAACAGCGGGATTACTCTGAATCCGTCGCTGAAAAGATTGATATCGAAGTCAAGGAACTGGTCAGCCATGCCTACCAGCGGGCTTTAGATATCTTGAATGAACACCGTGATGTGCTGGAAATTCTGGCTGATAAATTGCTCGAACAAGAGACCGTTGATAAAAGTGAACTGGATGAGATTTTCCCGGTTCCCTCACCGAAAAACGGCGGTATGCCGGTAAAAAATTCTAAATAAAATCAGTCTTAGGATAAATTCAAAGGGACGGGTAATATCTCCCGTCCCTTTTTGTTTAAGGAATGATCTGCAATCCTCTTAAGACTTAGGATCGCAATCTATTTCTCAGGTAATATGATGTCATGTCAGGTAATCCCGACTTCCCTTCGATTTCCCTCAGGGTAAATGTTCTTTCTAGGAAAATTATTCGTTGAAGAGGTCGGTTTTTATACTGAGTGTCTCGAAGGACCCACCAGAGCCCTTAAGAGTGATTTCAATCGCCTGTTCGGGATCGGATTTAGGTAATTATCATTGAGGATGTTTAGAGACAAAACCAGCAGGGATCATTGCGCTTAATAGAAGATTTTATTTTTCAGTGGATTTTCATCAGGTACAATTGCATCATGGATTTATCCGTTTGGAGAAGCCGTCTAAAAGAATTACCGCTGGGAGAGCTTTTTCTCTATCAGGAGGTGGGATCAACCAATTCGACTGCAGAAGATCATATCAAAACCGGAGCCCCTGCTTTTTCTCTGGTCCTGGCAGATACCCAGACTGCTGGTCGGGGGAGGCACGGCAGGTCTTGGGAGACCAGGGCAGGAAAAGCCCTGGCCTTCAGCTGGATTTTATATCCTGAACCGGGATTAATAACCCCAGAAACCCTCGGCAAACTAAGCGGATTGGGAGCCCTGGCAATTGCTGAAACCTTGATCGAAGATTATCAACTGGGGGCGGAAATAAAGTGGCCCAATGATGTACTGGTAGGGGGGGAAAAAATCTGTGGTGTGTTGGTAGATATTCATTGGACTGGAAACCAATTGAAAGATGCTGTGGTGGGAATCGGAATAAATGTATCCAGAGGATCTGTCCCGGAGGAAAAGAACTTGAATTTCCCGGCGGCTTGCCTGGAAGATGTTGCCGGAAGAGATATTTCCCGCCTGGAGCTGCTGGAAAAGGTTATGTTATCCCTCCTGAAGTGGTATCCAGAGCTGCCCCATAAATCGTTTACAGCTGCCTGGCAGGAAAGGCTGGCTTATAAAAATGAAGTTGTCGTTTTGAAAACAGAAAAAAAAATAATTGGTCAAGGGAAAGTGTTGGGTATATCCGATGAGGGTTCCCTGATCCTGCGATCTAATTCTGGAGTAGAGCGCAGGTACCAGACAGGAGAGATCCAGCTCCGTTTGGTTGACAGATCCTGAAAATAAGCTACACTAGGAAAAGGATCGAGATTTCCGGGGAGAAGATATTATGTCATTAGACGATATCCGAAACCAGTTCGACGATGATTTTGATTTTTCCGAAGAGGAAGTTTGGGGAGAACCTGTAGCTAAGCCCGAATTATTTGGGATGACTCCGGTTCAACGCTTTGTCCTGGCGTTCCTACTTTTCCTTACCACAGTAATTATCAGCGCTTTTTGTTTGCTGGTCGTTGGGAAAGTAGCTCTGCCGATCTAAATTAATCAAAAATTATAAAAACGGTTTCCTGTTTTTAATCATAAAAGAACCGTAATCCTTCATTGGAATGGACCCAATGAAGGATTACGGTTCTTTATTATCAAATTTCTATTACTATTTGTTTATGTTGGTATTTCTTCCTTGTCCTCTGTCGTTTCTAAATCCTGGTCTGCAAACCTTGCGATAGATACCACCACGTCATCTTCCCGCATCTGCATGATGGACACACCGCGGGCAACCCTGTTGTACTGGGAAATGCTCTCAGCCTTGGTGCGCATTACGGTACCTTCAGCAGAGATGACTGTGATCTGGTCCTGTTCCGGCAGGACGACCCGGGCCGCCGCAATTTCGCCGATGATCGGCAGGGCTTTTTTATCGACAGTTAACACGCCCATTGTCGCCCGGCTTCTCCGTGGATATCCTTCCAGTGAGGTCCGTTTTCCAAAGCCTTTTTCAGTGATGACCAGCAAATCCCCTCCCTTTTCAACGATGTCCATCCCAATAACTTCGTCCTTATCGCGGAGACGGATGCCGATTACACCCATTGCCGGCCGGTTCATCTGGCGGACTTCTTTTTCTTGAAAGCGCAGGGCATATCCTTTACGGGTGATAAGCATCAGATCATTTTTACCGCTGGAGAGCCGGACCCAGCCAAGACTATCATCCTCTTTGAGATTGATCGCAATTAAACCGGAAGGTCGGACAGAATCGAATTCAGACAGATCTACCCGTTTGATTAAGCCTTTTTGGGTCACCATGGTGCAATATTTGGCTTCCTTAAAATCTGTCACAGGCACGATGGCGGTGATTTTTTCGTTGGGGTCGATATTCAGTACGTTAACTATAGGCAGTCCCCGGCTGATTCTGCTTGCTTCCGGGATGCGGTAGGCTTTGGAAGAATAGACCTTCCCGCGGTCTGAGAAGAACAGTACGGTATCCAGTGTACGGGCGGGAATTAAGGACATAATTTCGTCTTCGTCACGCATGCTGTGCCCTTTCACTCCGATGCCGCCCCGTTTCTGGGAGCGGTAGGTGAGAGCCATTACCCGTTTGATGTATCCCCGTTCCGTGATGCTGATTAAAATCGGCCGGTCAGGAACCAGATCCTCCTCGTCAATTTCCCGTGCTGCGTCGGGGGCAATATCAGTCCGGCGTTCATCACCGTACTTATTAACCAATTCAGCTAAATCATCTTTGATGATTTTCAACTGTTTTTTCTGGCTTTTCAGCAGCCCCATAAGATATTTGATTTTTTCAACCAATTCTTTATGCTCATTCTCGATTTTCTGACGTTCCAGAGCTGCCAGCCGTTTAAGCTGCATATCCAGGATTGCCTGCGCCTGAATCTCTGTCAGTTTAAAACGTTCAATCAAGGAGATTTTCGCGGAATCTGTGTCTGCTGATTTTCGGATGGTTTTGATCACTTCATCCAGGTTGGCGAGTGCAATTAACAGACCATCCAAGATATGTGCCCGGGCTTTAGCTTTATTCAGTTCAAATTGTGTGCGGCGTTGGATGATGTTCAGACGGTGGTCAATATACAATGTTAGGGATTGTTTTAATGACAGCAGTTGGGGCTCATCATCAATTAAGGCCAGCATCTGAGCGCCGAACGTAGATTGCAGCGCGGTATATTTATAGAGCTGGAAGAGAACTTTACGCGGCTGCGCTGTGCGTTTAAGTTCAATGACAATGCTCATCCCATCCCGGTCGGATTCATCCCTTAGATCAGAGATGGATTTGATTTTATCCTCCCGGACAAGACTGGCGATGCGTTCTATCAAGGTGGTCTTTTTGAGCTGATAGGGGATTTCTGTAATCACGATCCTGAAGCGGCCGCCTTGATCCATTTCCTCGATATGGGCCCGGCCCCGGAGAACAATCCGTCCCCTGCCTGTCACATACGCCTGGCGGATGCCTTCATCCCCGATAATGATGCCCCCGGTGGGGAAATCAGGTCCTGGGATAAACTTAATTAGATCCTCAATGGTTACCTTATCTATTTTATTATATTTATCAATCAGGTGGTTTATGCCCGCAGCTAACTCGTTCAGGTTGTGAGGAGGGATATTGGTTGCCATGCCAACCGCGATGCCTGCCGCGCCATTCAGCAGCAGGTTAGGAAGCCGGGCAGGCAGCACATCCGGTTCCTTGAGAGAACCATCAAAATTGTCAGTAAAATCTATTGTACCTTTTTCGATATCAGCCAGCATTTCCTCGGATATGGAATCCATGCGGGCTTCTGTATAACGCATGGCCGCCGGTGCATCACCATCAATGGATCCGAAGTTGCCCTGTCCATCAACCAGGGGATAGCGCATGGAGAATGGCTGCGCCATTCTCACCATGGCATCGTAAACCGCGCTGTCTCCATGGGGGTGGTATTTACCCAGCACTTCACCGACTATTCGGGCTGATTTTTTATAGGAGCTGCTGGAACGGATGCCCATATCATACATAGCAAACAGTATCCGGCGGTGAACTGGTTTCAGTCCATCCCGGGCATCCGGAAGCGCCCTGGCAACGATTACACTCATGGCGTAATCGAGGTAGGAAGAGCGCATTTCCTGATCAATATTGATCGATTGTACGGCACCAATATCCATGAAACGATCCTTCTTTTTTTTTAGTTACATATTAATGAAAACGTGTGCTGCTGGAAGGGAGCACACTTGCATTTATTATACCACTCTGCCCCTTGAAAACAGGTCCGGCGGCGGGGAAGGAAAGCGGTCCGAGAGACACTTTTTTTGCTTCTGGAAACCCAAAAAACCCGGTCTCCCGGGGTCTTTGTTAACAATTTTTAAGGGATTTTATTCAGTTTTCAGCCAGATACTCGATGATCGCTTTGGCGGCCAACCGCCCAGCGCCCATGGCTTTGATAACAGTTGCAGAACCGGTAACAATATCTCCTCCGGCAAAAACACCCTTTTTGGAGGTTTCCCCGCTTTCTTCATCCACCAGGAAGGTTCCCCAATCGCTGGTTTTTAAATCCGGAGTGGTCTCAGCGATAAACTTGCGGGGCATTGTACCCAGGGCGACAATCACTGTGTCTGCTTCCACCAGGTGTTCGGACCCTTTGATGGTAATGGGTCTTCTCCTGCCGGAGTCATCGGGTTCTCCCAATTCCATCTTGACACATTCGATTTCTTTAACATAATTATTCTCATCCCCGATGAAACGAATGGGGTTGGTCAGCAGGTTAAAGATGATGCCTTCTTCTTCTGCGTGATGGATTTCTTCCTCTCTGGCAGGCATTTGATCTCTTGCTCGCCGGTAAACAATGCTAACCTCAGTGTCATCTCCACCAACGCGTTTAGCAGACCGGGCAGCGTCCATGGCAACATTGCCGGCCCCGAAAACAGCCACTTTTTTACCGACCTTTATTGGTGTAGCATATTCCTCGCGGTAGGCTTTCATGAGATTTACCCGGGTCAGGAATTCGTTCGCAGAAGAGATTCCGTTCAGGTTTTCACCGGGCAGGTTCAGGAACATGGGAAGCCCGGATCCCGTGCCGATAAAGACCGCGTCAAAACCATCATCATCCATAAGCTGATCAATGGTTCGGGTCTTACCGATCAACATGTTTAATTTGATTTCAGCTCCGAGCTTCTTGATGGTATCAATTTCGGCAGCAACAATTTTCTTGGGAAGTCGGAATTCCGGGATGCCGTAAACCAGCACCCCGCCCAATTTATGCAGTGCTTCAAAGATAGTCACTTTGTGACCGGCCTGCAGCAGCTCGTATGAGACTGTGATACCAGCTGGACCCGAACCGATTACAGCTACTTTTTTCCCGCTGGGGGGAGCAACTTCCGGCAGTCCCACAGCGCCCTGATTTCGTTCATAGTCAGCGACAAAACGTTCCAGCCGTCCGATGGCGACTGGTTTGTCAATTTTTCCGACCACACAAACCTGTTCACATTGTTCTTCCTGGGGGCAAACCCGACCGCAAACTGACGGCAGCAAGTTGGTTTCCTTGATTTTTCGGGCTGCACCGATGAAATCACCTTCGGTAATCAGGTGGATGAATCCCGGGATATCCACCGAGACCGGGCAGCCATCCACACATGGGGGTTTTGGACACTGTAGACAGCGCTGAGCTTCTTTTTGAGCAAGTGCCGCATCAAACCCTAGGGTAACTTCTTCAAAATCCTGGACCCGGTCTTGTGCGGGCCGGATCGGCATCTCCTGTCGCGGAATGCGGTCTGGTTTTTTCCGTGGGGCCCGGGTTCTTTTTTCTTCGGCCATTATGCTCTCTCCTGTTCAGCGTCAGCAATGATTTTTTCCATTTGGCAGGCTTCTTCTTTATCGTAATAATGGTGTTTGGCAATCTGCTCTTCAAAATCCACTAAATGAGCATCAAATTCGGGTCCGTCAACACAGGCAAATTTCACTTCATCTCCCACGGTGACCCGGCATCCGCCGCACATCCCTGTTCCATCAATCATAATGGCATTTAGACTGACGATGGTTTTAATACCGTAGGGACGGGTAACTTCTGCGACTGCTTTCATCATCATCATGGGTCCGATAGCAACCACAAAATCAATTTTCTTTTTATTATCGATCATGCCCTGCAGGATAGTTGATCCGAATCCCTTGATCCCATAACTGCCGTCATCAGTTGTGATAATCAACTCGTCGCTGACTTTTGCGAGTTCTTCTTCAAGAATGACCAGTTCTTTATTTCGGGCACCGTTGATGGTGATGACTGTATTCCCGGCTTCCTTTAATCCTTTGGCAATCGGGTAGAGAACTGCTGTACCCACACCGCCGCCAACACAAACAACTGTGCCGTATTTATGCATCTCCGTTGGTCGTCCCAGGGGACCTAGTACATCCAGAATTTCATCTCCTTCCTTGTAGCCGGTCAGGCAATGAGTGCTGAATCCGGCGTCCTGGATGATTAGATCAATGGTGCCCTTTTTGGGGTTAGAATCAACAATTGTCAGCGGGACCCGTTCACTTGTTTCATCCGCCCGGATGACTACAAATTGACCGGGTTTTCTGGATCTGGCAACTTCGGGAGCTTCCACGGAAAAACGGGTTATTTTGGGAGCGAGAATCTTTTTTGAAATGACCTTATACATAATTTCTACTCCTGAAAATCGGCTCAAAGGGCAGTTTTCTTTTACAACATTCAAATTATATCTTTAATATGCTTCTGGAAGTCATAAATTCTTATGTTAATAGTCATAAGTTTCCCCAGCTCAAAAACGGGTTGAGAACGGTGCTGTGATCCTGCACGAGTATATCACAGGGTCAGCAGGGACTAATTTTAGCGGCAAGTCCAACTTGATTGGCATGGCATGGTATCTTTTTCCATCCCCTTCCTGTTATTATATAGGGGTAATATCCAGCTAATCCTATCTTCGACATTTCAATAATTACCAAGGACCTCGCAGAGTATGATTGACGGCATTAATAAAGAGACCCAACAAAATACTCTAATCTCCATCAGGAAGATTAAAAAGTTCCGCAGGCGGTATTACTCCAGCTGGAGGGCTTTTTGGCAGGATTTATTGTATCTGCTATCCCATCGGAACCAAATTAAACAAGCGCTCAGGGAAGACCGCATCTCACCAGCGTTCCGGGAGCGGTTGGTGATAGCGGTTACGGAAGTCAATGACTGCAGGTATTGCAGGACATTTCATATTCAGCAAGCTTATCAGGTCGGACTATCAGAACAGGAAATCCAAACCTATTTGTCCGGCATAATCCCGGAGGATATGCCGTCGGAGGAAAAACTTGCTGTTCGTTATGCAAAATAATGGGCGGAAAATGACGCTCAACCTGACCTGGAGTCCCAAAATCAGATTCGGGAAGCATACGGGGAGGAAGGGTTTGACGCGATTCAAATCATTTTACGAATGATCAGGATGGGGAATTTGTTGGGGAATACCGGGGATTATTTCCTCTTTCTGGTTTCCTTTGGAAGAGTGGGCAGTAAAAGAACTGAACGATGATCCAGAAGCTGCACCCTGAGCAGGTGCTGGAAATTATTGCCCTTCCGGTTGTTGGGCTGCTGAATCCTATCTAAATTGGATCGTTTCTGAAACTTCAGGGAATGAAAATCATCAGCTGGAAGGTTTATTAAAACAAACCGGTAAAACATTTTCTTTTAATAAAAATAGTTTAGATGATCCTGAGTACCCCGGGACAACTCGTGGTATGATAGATTGTTAGGAAGACACCCTTGATCACTCGATCAATTTAGCCTCAATCCCTCTCAGATGAGTTATGATAGGGTTTTTTAGTGTCAAGTAGCTCTTTAGATTAATACATCTTTCAGAAGTAAACGTGATTCACAGAATAAGAATGTGTTAAGGAAGCAAAGAAGAGAATATGAAAGAAAAATTAGAAAAATTAAAATCGATTTTGGCGGAAGTATCCGATTTAGACAGCGCCACGGCTTTACTGGACTGGGATCAACAAACCTATATGCCCCCTGGTGGCATCTTTGCCCGTGGTAATCAAATAGGTACATTGAGCAGTCTGGCTCATTCAAAATTTATTTCTCAGGAAGTTGGAGTTCTACTCGAGGACCTGAAACCTTACACCGAATCCCTTGATCCCGATTCGGATGATTATTGTTTGGTTGAGGTTACCTCAAGGGATTATGGCAAACAAACCAAAGTCCCCAGTGATTTTGTAGCTGAATTTTCCCGCATCAAAGTTGTCGCTCACGGCGCCTGGGAAGAAGCCAGAAAAAACGATGACTTCTCTCATTTTCAACCTCATCTGGAAAAAATCGTTGAAATGAGGCGTCAATACGCCGAATTTTTTGCGCCTTATGAGCATGTATACGATCCGCTGTTGGATGATTTTGAACCAGGTATGAAAACGGCTGAGGTACAGGAAATCTTCTCTGAGCTGCGTCCCAAACAGGTCGAATTGATTAAGGCGATCAGTGAAAAACCGGAAGTTGATGACAGTTTTCTCCACCAACCCTTTGAAGATCAAAAACAATGGGATTTTGGTGAACAGGCAATTACAAAATACGGTTATGATTGGGATCGTGGCAGGCAGGATAAAGCTGCCCATCCGTTTACTACCAACTTTGGAGTTGGGGATGTCCGGATTACAACCCGGGTTGATCCTAACTTCTTTAATACAGCTTTATTTGGCACTTTGCATGAAGCGGGACACGCGATTTATGAACAGGGTATCTCGCCGGATTTGGAAAGGACTCCACTGGGAAGCGGTGCTTCTTTAGCCATCCATGAATCTCAATCCCGCATGTATGAAAACCTATTGGGTAGATCGTACGATTTCTGGGTTTATTTTTACCCCAAGCTTCAGGAAATCTTTTCTACCCAACTGGGAAATGTAGACTTGGATACTTTTTATAAAGGAATCAACAAAGTTGAACCTTCCCTGATCAGGGTTGAAGCGGATGAAGCCACCTATAACCTTCACATTATGCTCCGTTTAGAATTGGAGATTGCTCTGATGGAGGGTAAACTCATGGTGGCCGATTTACCTGCTGCCTGGAACGAGCGGATGGAAGATTATCTGGGTGTGGTTCCCCCCAATGATGCAGAAGGTGTTTTGCAGGATGTGCATTGGTCAAGCGGTATTTTGGGATATTTCCCCACCTACGCATTAGGCAACCTTGTGTCAAACCAGCTTTGGGAAAAGATCAATCTGGATATCCAGGGTTTGTCTTCCCAGATCCAGGGAGGAGAGTTCAGCGAACTTTTGTCCTGGCTGCATGAGAATGTCCACAGGTACGGCTCGAAATTTAAACCGCAAGATTTAGTAACAAGAATAGTTGGATCAAGAATTGCACCGGAACCTTACTTGAAGTATCTCAATGAGAAATTTGGTTTAATCTACCAGCTTTAACCAATAGTGGTCTGATCCTGATTTGAAGGGATCAAGTAAGCGGACAAGTAGGCGATGATAAAGAGAAGGAGTATCAGTGGGACGGATTTTATTTGTAGATGATGACACAGACGCACTTGAAACCTATATAAAGGCAGTCTCTCTTGCGAATCATAAAGCCGATGTGGCATCCAGCTCGCTGGACGGCTGGGAGATGATTCAAGAAACCGAGTATGACTTAATTTTTGTGGACTTAAATATACCTGAGGTCTCAGGATTTGAGCTGATTGAAAAATTATCCAAGGACGAGAATACAAAATCCATTCCGGTGGTTGTGATTTCTGCTTTACCAGAAGATGGTCTTATTGATGAAGTATTAAGTGCCGGGGCGCAACTCTTCCTGGAGAAGCCTGTTGCCCTGGTTGATCTCTTTTCTGTGATTGAGAAATTTGAAACAAAGACCTCCAAATAAATGGAAGGTGTTGCACAAACCGACAGGATGAAGTCATCTATTCGTCTCACTTTTTCTGTTTTGATCATAACTTTTTTAGCTGCCGGATGTGGTATTTTTCCGGAGATAAATCCCCCAACTTTTATACCAGAGGAATACTTGCCTACCGTCATTGAGCTGACCGCTCAAGCAATGGTTGATGAGGGGATAATCCAAATCACGCCCGCTCCGCTCCCCACTTCTGCCCCAGCAACCATTACTGAGACACCCGCCCCCACAGATACCCAAACCCCGCCAAACACGGAACCAGAGTTTACCCCTACCGAAACCATTGATTTGGCGCTGGTCAACCAAGAACCCCTAACTCTCCCGAAACCCCTTCCTTATGGGGAGATTCAACTCATAAACCCGGGTCGGCTTTCCAGGGTTACATCTCCGTTCAGTATACATGCCTACCTGACACCTCCACGGAATGACAGAGAAAAAGAGTCAAGCTACCAGGTTTCCCTATATGGGGAAGATGGGAGATTGTTGGTGCGGCATTATTTTGTCCGGGAAGCCGATCAAAGCGGCAATACACATCTGGTGATGGAAATTATTTTTGAGGTATCAGGAACCGCTGAAGCAGCTCGTCTCGAAGTCAGCTCTCTGGATGAGTATGGCAGAATATCCGCGCTGGCGACTATGGATTTGATATTGTTGTCAGAAGGTGACCCGGAAATCAAATCCGTTCAGGATCTTTATGAAAATATAATTATCCAGCAGCCAATATCCAGTACCCTCATTCAAGGTGATGCATTGAGCATCCAGGGAGTTACCCGTTTTGCACCGCAAGACCAACTGCTGGTTGAATTGATGAATAGGGAAGGCGGCTTGGTGGGATCAGCAGTGCTTCTGGTTTCACAAGAAAACCTTGGCAGTGGATATCGACCGTTTGAAGGGGAGATACCTTACCAGGTGGGTTTATCCTCCTGGATTAGGGTCCAGGTGACAGCCAGGGATGGCAAATTCTCTGGAATCCAGCATTTGTCTAGTGTAGAAGTGCTGGTCAGTCCTTAAGCGCTTATCTGGCGGAGGGGGATTCTATTTCAAGCTGAAGCGGGAATGTACTATCTGATAGACCTGTTTTAATTCACTGGTTCTTAATATCCATAAAGCTGCAATATAAACTACTAAACCAATCAGGATTCCTCCTGCCCCGAGGATCCAGATGGAGCTGTTTCCGGTTAGACTGAACCATCCCCAGAGTGCGATTGTCATCAATGCGCCTGAGAGACCGGCTTTGAGGACTCCGTACCAGATCCGTTTTACTTCCAATCCCCCCAGACGTTTCCTCATGATCCATAATAGACCGGCCATCTCTAAGCCAGTAGCCAGTGTATTTGCCAGCGCCAGCCCGCCGTGTGGCATCCAGCCCATCCGGCTGAAGGCAGCTGAAAACAGGAAGCTGAACAGCACATTCAGAGACATGGCTGCGATGCCGATAAATACTGGTGTTTTAGTATCATGCAGGGCATAAAATGCCCTGGCAAGGATTTCTACCATGGCATGTCCAACCAGGCCTGCGGCATACCAGAGCAGCGCCCAGGCAACCAGATCTGTGGAATGAGCGGTGAATTCGCCCCGCTGGTAGATCAGGGTAATAATAGGTTTTCGGAGCAGGATTAATCCCAGGCTGGCAGGTATGGATAGCAGCAATATACCCCTTAAAGTTGCAGAAAGGGAACCACGCATATCCGTCAATTTATTTTGAGCAACCTGGATTGAAAAAGTTGGCAGGGCAGCAGTGGCAATCGATTGGGCAATTGCCGCCTGCGGCATTAGCATCAGCGCAAAAGCAAATTGAATGGCTGCCACACTTCCTTCGGGCTGCAGTGAGGCCAACCGGACGTTGATCCAAAAATTCAGCTGAACCACAGCGACACCCAGCAGGCGGGGACCCATCAGCCGGGCAACCTCCCGCACATTGGGAGATTTCAAACCCAGGGTAAAATTGTAATTTCCACCCTGCTTAAATAACAGGGGGAGCTGCAGGATCAGATGCAGCGCAGCCCCGATGATCACCCCCCAGGCCAGACCATAAATACCCATTCTTGGTGTAAGAACTGTTACTCCGAAGATCATGCCGATCTGGTACATTGAGGGAGTTAGGGCAGGGATAAAAAATTTTTGATGGGAATTTAAGATTCCCATAACCAATCCGCTGAGTCCGAATAAGACTGCTGAAGGAAGCATCAGCCGGGTGAGGGAGATGGTGAGCGCTTCTTTGGCGGGATCTGCCGCAAAACCAGGTGCTAGAATATATCGCACTACCTGCGGGGCAAAAATTGCCGCCAATGCTGCTGTCAAGGTGAGCACGATGAGGACCAGATTGGTGATTGAGGAGGCCAACCGCCAGGCTTGCTGACGTTTTTCCTTTGCCAGCAGGCTGGTGAAAGTGGGGATAAATGCGGATCCCAGTGCTCCCCCGGCAACCAGATTAAACAGGGTTTCCGAGATTCTGTTAGCGGCATTAAATGCTTCCATAGCGGAAGAGGTGCCAAAGGCATCTGCGACCAGGATTTGACGGGCTAATCCGGAAAGGTTGCTGATCACAAAAGCCAGTGTGACTATTCCGGCAGCGCGAGCTATTTGTCGGTTTGCTGAAAGGAAATCCGGGGAATAAGGTTCTGTTCTCACAAAACAAAATTATAACATCACTCGTAATACCCAGTTCAGGATGCTTGTTGGAAGAGTAATTAAACCAAAGTTGTTCTTAGATGAAATTTATACCCGTATGCTATAATCGCTCCAGTAAAAGTAGAATTAATAACAGCAGACATATCTTCTGTTTGAAGAAAAAAATTAGGTGAATCCATGCTTGGAAAAATAGTCCGTTTAGTGGGGGGTGACCCCCATCAAAAGATATTAGATGGTTTTTCAGCAGAAATTGCAGTCATTAATGATCTAGAAAACGTATATGAAGGTTTAAGTGAGGGAGAATTACAATCGAAAACGGATCTTTTCCGTTTAAGGTTGGCGAAAGGTGAAACCCTTGAGGATATTCTTCCCGAGGCATTTGCTTCTGTAAGGGAAGCCAGTAAAAGGACCATTGGACAGCGTCATTTTGATGTCCAGATGATTGGGGGAATTGCCATGCACCGCTGTTTTGTAGCGGAAATGAGAACCGGTGAAGGTAAGACTCTCGGCGCAACCCTGCCGCTTTATCTGAACGGACTCACAATTTCACCGGCCTGGATCAAAAAAGCCCAGATAACCTGGGGCGATGACCCCGAAAATTGGAAATTTATTCCTATCGATGGGCTGCCTGTGGGGAGGGGAGTCCACCTGATCACTGTGAATGACTATCTGGCGCGGCGAGATGCCCGCTGGATGGCTCCCATTTACAACTACCTAGGATTGAATGTTGGAGTGCTGCAAATGGCAGCCCGGACTGAGCATGGGAAAAAGGCTTTTCTGGTGAACCTAGAAAATAAATCACCCCAGGAGGACCGTAATCAATTGGACATGGTCATGAGGGAAAAAGCCTATGAGGCAGATATTCTTTACGGGACCAACAATGAATTCGGGTTTGATTATCTCAGGGATAATATGGCTATGCGTCTGGAGGAACGGGTGCAGCGCAGTCATCATTATGCGATCATCGATGAGGTTGACAATGTCCTGATTGATGAAGCCCGGACTCCGTTGATTATTTCTGGACCTTCACACGATGATCCGGAATGGTATCGGAGAATGGCTACGGTTGTAAAAAAACTAAAAGCGGAAGATTATGAGATCAATATCAGGGACAGAAATATTACCCTTACTCCGCTGGGTGAGATGCACGTTGAAGAACTGCTAGGCCAACCATTGGGAGACCCAGACCGTCCCGAGGATATCACACATGAACAGGCGAGGTTGCTGGGTTATCTGGAGCAGGCTCTTCGAGCTGAATTTATTTTCAAGAAGAACAAAGCCTACCTTGTCCAGGCAGGCAAGGTAGTAATTGTTGATGATTTCACTGGACGTTTAATGCCTGGAAGGCGTTGGTCCGACGGACTTCATCAGGCGATTGAAGCCAAGGAGAATGTCAAGGTCCAGGGCGAAAATGTTACCTATGCGACGATTACTATTCAGAATTATTTTCGAATGTATGAAAAACTATCCGGCATGACGGGTACTGCGGTAACGGAATCTGAGGAATTTAACGAGATTTACGGACTGGATCCCATCGCTATTCCAACCAACCTGGATTATATTGCGGCGCAGGAAGACACTTCGCTGGTCAAATTAAAAGCCAAAGAACCGGATTCTGGGTTTGAATACATTTTTTATGCGGATAAGGATGACCAGGAACAAGATCCCCTTTACTGGAAAAGAAAAGATTACTCTGATTTGATTTATCTCAGTGAGGAAGCCAAACTGCGGGCGATCGCAGAGGAGATCATGACTTTCCATATCACCGGCCGACCTTTGTTGGTTGGGACAACTTCAGTTGAGAATTCCGAGCAACTTTCTAACCGCTTGGATGGTCCTTCCATCCGGACCCTGGCATATATACTCATGATCCGGGAAACCTGGATGAGGAAAAACGATCGCTTTCCGGATGGACGGAGAATTCCTGAACTCCAGCAGCTAAATGTACCCTTTAAAGAGTTGAAATTGGGGAATTTAAGGAAACTTGTTAAAGACTTGGATCTTGAGCTGACATTAAATGTAAACGAACCGGAAAATATCCAACTTTTACAGGATATTCTGGGCTTGGATCATAAAAACACTGAGCGGCTAGCCCAGGTTCTAAAACGCGGTGTTGTGCACAATGTGCTGAATGCTCGCAAACATACCGAGGAAAGCCAGATCATCGCTGGCGCTGGTGCTTTTGGCGCGGTGATGATTGCCACCAGCATGGCCGGCCGCGGTGTGGATATTAAATTGGGTGGAGAACTGGCGGAGGAGATTACCACTGATGTCGTCCGGGTCCTGACCCGGGCAGGATATAAAGATTCCTATGAGTTGTCCTTGGCGGAACAGGAAAAACTCATCCAACAGCTGAGTAACGAAGATTTTGGCATTTACGATACCGAGATTAATTATTTCCTCCAGCATATGCAGGATAAAAAACAGGTGAAAGCACTTGGAGGTCTGCATGTGATTGGTTCTGAACGGCATGAAGCCAGACGGATTGACAACCAGCTCCGGGGTCGGGCAGCGCGTCAGGGAGATCCAGGGTCTTCCCGTTTTTACCTGTCTATGGAGGATGATCTAATGGCCCGTTTTGGCGGACAGCAGATGGAAGCCTTGATGACCCGACTCCAAGTTGATGAATCTATGCCGATTGCCAATACGCTGGTTGATCGTGTGGTTGAACAATCCCAAAGCAGGGTGGAAGGAGCCAACTTTGATGTCCGCAAGCACCTGCTGGAATATGATGATGTGCTTAACACCCAGCGTGAAAAAATTTATCAGCAGCGGGAACGAATTTTCAACAAACGGGGTCTTGGTGAAGATATCTTGGAAATGCTCCAGACTGAGGTACAGCTCCGTGTCGATAGTACCTCTTGGGATAATGAAAACGGAGGGAATTCCGACCAGGCCTGGCGTTTGCTGGGATGGTTGACCCAGACTCAACCCACTTTAACATTTCAGGACGGAAAAGTTCCCTCATATGCGCTGCAGTTAATCTTGAATGATATTCAGAGGAAAACCTCATCCTTACGAAAGGAGCAGATTCGCCCAATCCTTCTGGAAACTGGAAAACAGGTTCTGGCAGGGGAAAAAGCCCATATCCTGCAGGCAGTGGACAGGATAATGGAGGATCGCCAAATCCGGTACGAGGATCAGGTGGAGATGAGGTTGGAAACACTCAATACTTTCCTGGAAGGGGTATCCTACGACAGTGAAGAGGCACGGAATCCGCAAACCATCTTCAATGAACTTCGAGATTTGGTTAGAGTTCATTTTCAATTAACTCCTGTTCAAATCAAGGACCTCGCGGAGGGAGCCAGTGATGATCTGCAGGACGAATTAAACTACCAGGTTGAGTCCGAGCTTAGAGAGCTGGAATTCAAGCGGTTGATCGGTGCTGTGGAACGAGTGCTAGGTACTTCTCTTAACAGCGATGAGATATCTGTTTCTGACCTGGATTGGCTGTCCATTGGTGATCTGTTAGTTGAAAAAGTTCAAGAACAGTTCAAAGACCGCTTGGAGGAGTATTTCAATAATCCTGAGGAAGCCAGGATAAACAAGAGCCTTGATGCGGGATTAAAGGAAATTCAGCAGGAAGAGCTGACCGAATCCGATTTGGTTCAATTGTTGGGATTGATGGCTGAAGGACACCAGGCGGCATTTGATAAAAAGAGCCATAAACGGATCTGGCTCAGAACCCAACGGTTAAGATATTCGTTCTACGCCGCCGATTTACTACTCCAGTTGGATCAGGAAAAGGCAAGGGAGGATATCCTGGCGCATTTGGAAAAAGCCCAACTGATGATTCGGTATGCCTGGGGTAAAAACGAGATGGAGCGGCTGAAAGAAGTCCAGCTTTCTTCCCTCGACGAGGATCTAAGAATTGTTATCCAGGAAAAATTGGGAGAGGATTCCTTCCAAAAACTCGCCGGACAAAAACTGGGCGTGCATCCAGGAGAGATAAAAACCCTTGTACAAGATGAATTGGGACTCTATACGGTGACAAATATCTATCGGGAATTATTCCTGCGGGTAATTTCGGAGCTCTGGGTAGAATATTTGACAGAGATGGAGGCTCTCCGGGTAGCTATTGGTCTGGAAGCTTATGCCCAGAGAGATCCGCTGGTGCAGTACAAAACCAAGGGATTTGAAATGTTCCAGCATTTGATGGAGGATATGCGGATGGGTGTTGTGAACCGCATGTTTACTTTCCAGCCCCGGAATATTAGCCGGATCCAAGCTGTAGTGGAAGATGGAGCATCCGGTCTAAAAGCGGTCTAGGATATTTATAACTGCCCTTTGTATCAAATTTCAAACCGGATATCTCTCACTCAGGGATGTCCGGTTTTTCTTTGAATGGATTATTTATCAGGTACAATTAATGAACCCGTTTTCTGGACTCAAGGCAAAAACCTAATGACAGATACCTCTGTTCGAAAAGCAGCCGATTTTTATAAAAAACTTCCCAAAGTGGAGCTGCACCGCCACCTGGAAGGTTCTTTACGCGTTCCAACCATGATGGAAATCGTCCGGGCTCATAATTTGGATGTAAAAAACACCGGTTATTTACGGCCCTTGGTCCAGGTAGATCATGAGGAACCCTATACTTTTGAAAATTTTCTAGCCAAATTCGGAACTCTGCGTTTATTCTATAAATCCCCGGAAATTATAAAGCGGCTTACCTGGGAGGCAGTTGAGGATGCTGCCCTGGATAATATCCGTTACCTTGAGCTCCGTTTTACACCTGTCGCACTCAGCCGGGCGGAAAGTTTCCCAATGGCGCAGGTGGTAGATTGGGTGATTGAAAGTGTCCGGGAAGCTTCGGCTCAATATGGAATATTAGTCCGGTTAATTGCCAGCATTAATCGCCATGAAAGTATTGCGCAAGCTCAGAAAGTTCTTGAAATTGCCCTGGAGAGACAAGATCAGGGAATAGTTGGAGTAGATCTAGCGGGAAATGAAGCCAAATTCTCAGCTGAACCCTTTCAGGAGTTATTCTCTATTGCTCAAACGCGGGGTTTACGGGTCACAATACACGCCGGGGAATGGGGGGGAGCCGAGAATGTTCGCCAGGCAATCGAGGATTTGGGTGCGGAGAGGATTGGTCATGGAATCCGGGTTTTGGAGAATCCCAGAGTGGTAGCGCTAGCTCGGGAACGGGGGACTGTCTTTGAAGTCTGTGTTACTAGTAATTTTCATTCCGGGGTGGTGGATAAACTCAGTGAGCATCCCATCAAGCAGATGCTCAGGGAAGGCTTAAATGTCACCATAAATACTGATGATCCAAGTATTTCCCGCATTGATCTATCGAATGAGTATCAAACTGTAACAGAAGTTTTGGGTATGCCGATCAAAGTGTTGGAGGAACGTGTTCTGGCTGCAGCCCGGGGATCTTTTTTGCCCGGAGAGTTGAGCCAACGTTTGACTGCCAAGATTTCCGAGGATTTCAGGGGGATATTAACGCAGGGAGAATAATCTTTACCCCCTGTTTTTTTCCCATTCTTTTACTGCTGCATCGATGATCTGGCGGACTTCCGGATCCGGAATCTCATCCACATCATCATAAGAATTTAATCCTACCCAGAATCGGATTTCTTTATTTTGGTTCTCCATGAGGTGTATCCCTTTTCCTGCTAAGGGAGATCCAGTCAGTTTTTTCTGCAATATGTCATTTACTTCATCAATTACGCTCAGCATTTTTATTTCGTGATCTACCTCATCTTCATCCTCTATCCTTAGAGGTGTTTCTTCGGTGGCTGGTGAAGGTTGGAGATTCGGTCCCGAGGGCGCTTCTTCGTGGATGGTAATGACATTTAAAATTTCCCGCGGAAGATCTTCTTTTTCCAGGTAAGTGCCGGCCAAATCATACACTGGTGGCCCCCCCTCTTCTTTCCAGACCTGGAGGATTAGGCGGGAATATGGACTGGGTTTTTTGATTTTTTCAACCGGTGTTGATCGTTCTGGAGCAGCCATCTCCGCAGTTTGGAGATCGGGTTCCTCTGGCGCTTCTCTTTTTGATAACCTTTTTGCAAGTGGCGTATTCAGGGAAAGAAGAAATAATCCCAGGAAAAAACCGATCAAAAGGGCAAAAATCACGATAAATATGAGGAAAATGGTTTGCATAGGAACTCCTTCCTATTCCGGAGGTGGTTGGCAGGTAGGGCAAAAATAAGTACTTCGCTGACCAATTTTTATTTTCTCTACCGGTGTTTCACATGTTTTACAAGGTTCTCCCTCTAAATTATACACCGATAGATAATTCTGGTAATCTCCTCCGCGGTACATCCAGTCAATACTCGATCCCTGGTTTTTGATTCCTTCCTCGAGGACCTGCCTGATGCTTTCCCAAAGCCTGAGGGTCTGCCTATAATCCAATGTATCTGATTTTAGCACCGGGTGAAGTTTTGCGCGGTGGAGTGCTTCATCAGTATAAATATTTCCCATTCCGGCAATCATTTTCTGGTCCATTAGAAAATATTTCAGCTGTCGGCTGTGGGAACTGAGCAGTTGATGAAGCTTTTCCGGAGTAAAATCATCGCTGAGTGGTTCCGGACCGAGGTGAGCTAACTGCTCCTGGGCGTTTTCTGTTAGCCAGATTCGTCCGAATTTGCGGATATTGATAAATGCCATCCGGTATTTATCATTGAAATTGATGATTAGCCGGTAATGTTTCCCTGGAGGTGCAGTTTGTTCTTCAACAACAAGTTCCCCGCTCATCCTGAAGTGGAAGATCAGCGTATCCCGGGAAAGCCGTATCAGTAGGTTTTTCCCCCTCCGTCCGATTCCGGAGATGTACTGTCCCTTGACCTTCTCCAGGAATTCTGCTGGTGTTGGGGAGGCTAACGTTCCCTCCCAGAGTAATTCGGCATCCCTGATTCTTTTCCCGAGGATGGATGGCGAACCGTAGTTGCCTTGCAGTAGATACCTGCGGAATGTTTCAACTTCAGGTAATTCTGGCATGGAGTTTACTCGTCAAACATCTCACCCACGCTTCGCCCTTCATGAGCCCGGCGGATGACTTCGCCAAGCAGGGGGGAGATATCCAGAATGTCCACAATCCGGTTCTTCTTCAAGGTCTTAAGACCTTCAGGGGGAAGGGGGACAGTGTTGGTGGTGATCAGATGGGTGATAGGCGATGCAGACAGCTTTTCAACTGCCGAATCAGAAAAGACTGGATGTACAAAAACAGAATAAATACCCCTGGCACCATTTTTCTTCGCCAGGAAAGCGGCCTCAGCCATTGATCCTCCGGTATCTACTTCATCATCCACAATGATCACATCTTTTCCCTCAGTATCGCCGATCAGGGATAATGCTTCAGCAGAGTTTTCCTTGGCTCGCCTTCTTTTCTCAATAAATGCGATCGGTATATCTAACTCGGCTGCCAGATTGCGGCCCTTTTTAGCAAAACCCAGATCAACAGTCAGAACGACAGGATCCTTCATGTTTGGCAGAAATTTTCTCAGGTGTTCTTTCAGTATATGGAAGGCAGTCAGCACATCTCCGGGGATGGAGAAAAATCCCTGGATTTGGCCGGCATGCATATCCATGGTCATATAACGGTCAGCACCAGCAATTTCAATCATATCTGCAATCAAACGGGCGGTGATTGGAACCCTGGGCTTGTCTTTTTTATCTGATCGGGTATAGCTCAGGTGGGGTATTACTGCGGTCACTCTACTGGCTGAATCAAGCCTCAGGGTTTGCAGCATGATCAGCAGTTCCATTAAATTGCGGTGAACCGGCCTTGAGGTATTTTGAATCAGGTAGACATCCTGCCCCCGGACACTTTCATGAAGCCGGATCCAGATATTCTCGTTAGGAAAATCAATGATGTCTCTTCCGCTGAGGGGGATGCCTAAATATTTGGAGACACCTTCGGCAACATGGGGAATTGCAGTGCCGGCAAAAAGTTTGATTTCACCGTACATGCCGCCCTTTGAAGTAGTTTCATGGGTCATATGGTGATCCTTTGTTTTATTGATCCTGCCATTCAGAATGCAGTATACTCATAATCATAACATCCACGTATTTTCCTTCAAGATATTGTGCTTCCCGGAATTTTCCTTCTAGGGTAAATCCGGCTTTTTCATAGGACCGGATTGCCCGTGGATTGTTTTTAAATACCCGCAGCCAGAGGCGGTGCAGGTTTAGATTCTCAAAACCGTGTTTGAGCATTAGCCGCATAGCTTTTGTTCCATTACCCTGGTTCCAGTACTCTTTTTCGCCGATATGAATTCCAATTTCGGCCAGGCGGTTTTGCCAATTGATGTCTATGAATCCACAGTTGCCCACAAATACCCAATACTCTTTTTGAGGATCAGGTTGGATTTCAATTGCCAGCGGTCGCTCAAATGGGGATTGTTTTAATATTCCGGCAAACCAATCTTCTTCCTCTGCCAGAGAAAGGGGCATGATCAGCGACAGCCCTTGCCTGACTTCAGGATCATTCAGCCACTTTACAAATGAAGGCAGATCTTCTTTTTCAATTGCCCGCAGCCGAATCTGATCTCCAATAATCATAATCCTGCTCCTTTGATTAACTTCTCTACAGCCCGGCGGGGTGAAATCTGCCGGCAAACAACCTGGTCCAGGACCTTTTCATAATCCGCAGGCGGAATAGAAGAGTTCCATCGTTTATGCAGGGCTTCTTGCAGAAGATTCCCCACCTCATTTTTTAACCTGGCCTGCTCCCGGATAATCCATCCTCCGCTGGTTTTCAGGTGCTGCTGATGAGCAGTAATTTGTTCAATTAATTCAGCCACGCCGTCTCCAGTTGTAGCAGTGGTAGGTAGAACGGGTGGAATCCATTTCTGATCTGACTCAGCGTCCATTGCCGGCGCTTGTTCAGCAGACATCAGTTTCCCATGATGCATAACGATACCTTTGTCAGGTTGGGCAAGAGAAAGCATATTCCTCAAAGCTCGGAGAGCATTGTCGGCGCCGGGTTTATCAGCTTTATTGACAACCAGAATATCGGCGATCTCGAGGATGCCGGCTTTGAAGGTTTGGATTTCATCTCCCAACCCAGGCGCTTCCACGACGATTGTGGTGTGTGCCAGGCTGGCAATCTCCACCTCTGCCTGGCCGGCGCCGACTGTTTCGATCAGGATGATATTAAAACCAGCCGCATCAAATACCTGAACCAGACCAGCAGTTGCTGAAGCCAATCCCCCCAGTGATCCGCGGGAAGCCATGGATCTCACAAATACTCCGGGATCTCCTGCTAAATCCTGCATTCTCACCCGGTCTCCCAGCAAGGCACCTCCGCTGAAAGGGCTGGAAGGATCAACTGCTACAACAGCCACTGTAGGGAGTTTGGTTCCTTCCGGAGGATGGCGGTAGTCGAATGCAAGCCGGTTAACTAGGGTTGATTTTCCTGTTCCAGGTGCGCCGGTTACTCCGATTAAATGTGCGTTCCCGGTATGGTGGAAGAGTTCCTCCAGGATTTGGTTTCCTTCGGGGGTGTTGTTTTCTACTTGAGAGAGGGTGCGGGTCAGAGCAAGACGCCCCCCATTCAGGACAGCCTGCGTTTGGGTCACTGGCATGCTTTGCGTATGTTGTCTATGATTAATTGAGTGGATGTGCCCGGTCCAAAGATTCCATCGACTCCAAGTTTGGTTAACTCTGATTTGTCCTCATCCGGGATAATGCCGCCCAGAAACAGTTTTATATTGTTCAACCCCTGCTTTTGCAGCATCTTGATGACTTTAGGTACCAGGGTCATGTGGGCACCGGATAGGATGGAAAGACCCACGACCTGCACATCCTCCTGAAGCGCCGCCTCAGTAATCATTTCCGGGGTTTGGCGTAAGCCGGTATAGATCACTTCCATCCCGGCGTCACGGAGAGCCCGGGCAACGACTTTGGCGCCCCGGTCGTGCCCGTCCAATCCCGCTTTTGCGATTAATACCCTAATCTTCGTTTGAGAATTGCCCATTCAGCCTCCAGAGCATATCTTTTTATAAAAAAATTATACCCCAAAGGGCAGGTATGGGCTGGTTTGAACCCCTAAAAATCCTGATAAAGTATCATCACTTCAGGTCAATTAGCAGGCTAACCGGACAGTGATCTGATCCAAGCACATCATCATGGATAATGACATCTTCAACCTTCTCTACCAACCCTTCGGAGATCAAGAAATAATCCAGCCGCCAGCCGATATTCCGCTGCCGGGCCTGAAATCGATAGGTCCACCAGGTGTATTGTTCCCGGCCGGGGTAGAGGTCCCGGTAGATATCTCGGAAGCCGTGTTCCAGATAGATGTCTATCCAGGCTCGTTCCTCCGGCAGGAAACCGGTCGTCCCCGAATTGGCTTCCGGGTTGCGCAGGTCAATCTCCTGGTGGCAGGTGTTAAAGTCACCGCAGAGAATGATATTTTCTCCTTTTTTATGCAGCCCGTCGCAGATTTCCAGCAGCTCCTGATAAAAACTAAGTTTATATTCCACCCGGCTCAGATCCCGTTTGCCGTTCGGCACATAAAGATTAAAGACGCTGAATTCTGGAAAAAGGGTTTGAATTGTTCGCCCTTCTGCGTCAAAACGGGGGATTCCCAGGCCTTTTTGACTTTCCAGCGGCGGGACCTTACTAAAGGTAGCTACGCCGCTGTATCCAGGTCGTTCGGCAGGATTCCAGACTGGATTATTTCCCTCCAGGGATGCTTTCCGTTCAGTGCTGAGTTGGTCCGGCCGGGCTCTTATTTCCTGCAGGCAGAGCACATCCGGATTCGTAGACTTTATCCAGTTATCAACCCCGTTTTTAAGGGCAGCTCGCACACCGTTAACATTCCATGTGGTTATTTTCATCTATTTCCTTTCTGTGTTCATTTGATCCTCATTGTAACAGAATGGAAGCGGTAAAAAAATAGACCTCGGAGGTCTCAAAGACCTCCGATTTCTATTTTAAGGGAGCAAGGTAAGATTCCAGCTGGCGGGGTCATCTATAAGATATGATGAAAAAGGTGTTTCTCCTCCTGTTTCTCTCCTCCTTTAGCTATGGCGTGCGGGCAGAATAGCTCACACGCCGCAGCTTTTGCTGCCCGGGAAACCTGCCGCTGAAATCGGGAGAACTGATTCTGACAAAGGATGATATCCTACCCATCATGGTAGTAGAAGATGGCTTTGTGCCTGCTGAGAAGGCGGACCTGGAAGATCTGGAAATTGTGATTGGTTTGTTTATCGGTGGAATGACCAGAACCTATCCTGTCCGCCCTGTTATACCGCCACCGCCTACAACAGTGTTTTATCATTGATGAGTAAACTGATACGCTGTGGGATGTTCGATCTTGAATTGCTCTGCAGGGAGAATTAGAAGGGCATCATTTGGAGGATCTGTTTACATTGGTGGTCTTCTGGTTTGCCTTGGCTGGGTTTTATCCTGAGACGAATATCTCCGCCGCTCATTGATCTGAACCTGAACTCTGATATCAACATTATTGACACCTGAAAAACACTGGGAAAGGGATTTTTCCTGGATAATGTTACAATGATTCTCTGGAGTATTTTTTTACACCAGGGATTTATTATATATGTCTCAAAATACTAATAACCTCGCCATAGATAATGAAACTGCCCGGCGGTTGATTTTAGCTTGCCAGGGGCTTTTACCTCCCCGCAGTCTTAAAGGAAAAGCAGGTGTTATAAAATTCATGGCGCGGGTGCGATCGATCCAATTTGATCCTATTAACGTGGTCGGCCGTAATCCGGACCTGGTGCTGCAGTCCCGGGTGCGGGATTTCCGCCCCCAGATGCTGGATGAGCTGCTCTACCAGGACCGCACCCTGGTGGACAATTGGGATAAAATGGCCAGCCTCATCCTGACTGAAGATTGGCCATATTTTTCTGAGCACCGTTCCCGGATGCAGGATATATTTGGGGTGCCTTCCGAAGTGGTTATGAGCTTAGCACCTACTGTGCTGGATCAAATCAAACGAGAAGGACCTCAATCTTCGCTTGATTTTAAGCATAATGAAAAAACGGATTGGGCCTGGGGTCCAACCCGTGTCCCCCGGGCAGCGTTGGAAGGTTTGTTTAAAATGGGGCAGTTGGGGGTGCACCACCGGGTGACCAATCGGCGCTATTTTGATTTGATTGAGAATTTGCTGCCTAAAGACTTGTTGGAAACCCCCAATCCCAACCAGACCATTGGAGAATACCAAACCTGGCATGTGCTGCGCCGGATCAAATCCCTGGGTCTCGCCCATCCCAATGCAGGTGTTCAATGGAGCGGTATTCAGGGAGTGAAAACTTTCCAGCGCCAGCAAATTACTGATCAGTTAGTGGAAAAAGAGGCTTTGTTAACAATAGAAATCCAGGATATGCCGGGTCAGGTATTTTTCCTCCGGCGTGAAGATAAAACCTTGCTGAATAAAGTCATAGAGAGTGACCCCGTCTGGGAAGCTGCCTTGATCGCGCCTCTTGATAATCTGCTCTGGGATCGGAAAACACTGAGTCGAATCTTTAATTTTGACTATAGGTGGGAAGTGTACACACCAAAAAAGAAGCGCAAGTACGGTTATTATGTGCTTCCGCTACTTTATGGAGATAATTTCTGCGCCCGGGTTGATCCCGAATTCGATAAAAAAACCCGGATTTTCACCGTCAGGAATTGGTGGTGGGAAGATGGTGTGAAACCTGATCAGGAAATGAAGGCTGCGCTCCAGCGCTGCCTGGAGGATTTCCTGGTTTACCTGGATGCAGAAGGGATTAAATATTCCAAGACGCTATTAAAGAAGGGGCATTTAGAGTGGCTTGCAGATCTGACTTGAGTCCAAGACTTCCGAGGTCTTCCATTCACAAATAGATAACAGATAAAACTTAGGCCCCCTGAGTAGCCCTGAGCGCCCCGATTAACAGAGAGGTGTGACGAAGGACGTATCGAAGAGACGGGGCTCAAGGCATAAAGTATCAAAGTGAGTCCCTCTGAAGAGGGATTTGGTTCGATTAGCTTGCGGATTTTTGCGAAGCACTTAAAGGGCGTCGCCAGGCGTTTGTAAAGCCTAATCCAAAGGGGCTGTCCCAAAAGTAATTGGCACAGCCCCTTAAAATTTAATATAATGG
>CAZHHT010000028.1:0-29818 GCA_964532455.1 uncultured Anaerolineales bacterium | reverse complement strand
CTTCAAGATATTCCACAACCTGTTTTCCCTCCTTCAGAAAAGATAACCCATCTGGATAAATTTTTAAGGTTAATCCACTGGGTTTTATCCGGTTGGTGATCAAAAACCAGTTAATCAAGCGTATAATAAGGTTAGTTAATTAAGCCTACTTTATCCGTACTGCCTATGTCTTTTGCTCACCTCCACGTACACACAGAATATTCGATCCTTGACGGCTTTAGCAATATCAAAGCCCTGGTTAAACGGGCTAAAGAACTTGATATGCCTGCCCTGGCAATTACCGATCACGGTATTATGTATGGCGTGGTTGATTTTTATCACGCTGCCAAAGAGGTTGATTTAAAACCCATTATTGGCATAGAAGGTTATCTCGCTGCCCGGGGGATGAAAGACCGTGACCCGCAGCAGGATAAACGTTCCTCCCACCTCCTACTGCTGGCTGAGAACCAGACCGGTTATAAGAACCTGTTAAAAATCGCCACCGCCTCCCAATTGGAAGGTTTTTATTATCGGCCCCGAATCGACCATGATTTTCTCGCCGCTCACTCAGAAGGATTAATTGCTACCTCCGGATGTATGGCGGCAGAAATACCCCGGGCAATCAATCAAGGAAATCTTGAACTTGCACAGAAAAAGCTGGATTGGTACTATGATGTTTTTGGTCCTGATAATTTTTTCCTGGAACTGCAGCAGCATGAAATCCCCGAACTGGAAAAGATAAACAAAACTCTGATCGAAATGGGTCCCCACTACAATGCCCATTTCATCGCTACAAACGATGTGCACTATATCAATCCGGCCGATGCCGTCCTTCAAGATGTCCTCCTGGCTATTCAGACTGGTAAAATTCTCAGCGATCCTAACCGGATGCGGATGACTGATGAGACTTACTATTTACGAACACCCGAGGAAATGCAGGCTATCTTTTCGGAGGTTCCAGGAGCTATTGAGAACACCCTGAGGATCGCAGAACGCTGTGATGTAGATTTAGGGTTTAAAAAATACCATCTGCCTAACTTCCCCGTCCCGGATGGAAAAACACCAGATGATTATCTGAGAGAGATCTGCGAAAAGGGCCTGCTTATGCGCTACCAGGAACGGGCTTCTAACTCCGAAATCCGTGAACGGTTAGAATATGAGCTGGAAATCATTAAGTCGATGGGGTTTGATGCATATTTCTTGATTGTTTGGGATTTGATCCAACACGCTCAGGAAAAAGGGATCTGGTACAACGCCCGCGGATCTGCAGCTGGTTCCATCGTTTCCTACTGCCTGGAAATCACACCTATTGATCCGCTGGAACATAATTTGATTTTTGAACGATTTCTTAATCCAGGCAGAATTTCCATGCCGGATATTGACCTTGATTTTCCAGATGATCGTCGCGCAGAAATGATGCATTACTGCGCGGACAAATATGGGCATGATAAAGTGGCTCAGATTATTACATTTGGAACCATGAAAGCCCGGGCTGCAATCCGTGATGTCGGGCGGGTAATGGATATTCCCCTTCAGGAAGTAGACCGGGTTGCCAAAGCCATTCCCAATCAACCGCCTATGAGCATTGAAGAAGCCCTGGAGCACTCCCCTGACTTTAAGCAGCTCTATAATGATGCTCCCTATCTTCAAAATCTAATTGACACAGCTAAAGGAGTGGAGGGGACTGTTCGCAATGCCGGCACTCACGCAGCCGGCGTGGTTGTCACCGACCGTCCCGTAGAGGAATACTCACCTCTTCATAGACCCACCGGCAACCTGGGTGACAGCCCGATAAATACTGTCACACAATACGAAATGTCTGTGGTCGATAAACTCGGGTTGTTGAAAATTGATTTCCTGGGACTCTCCACACTGACCATTATGGCACTGGCCAGCGAACTTATTGAAAAGCGCCACGGTGTAAAACTCACCCTTAGTAATATTCCTACGGATGATCCGGAAACCTTTGAGTTGATTGGCCGGGGTGAAACGATTGGACTCTTCCAGGTAGAAAGCTCCGGGATGCGGCGGTACTTAAAAGAAATGAAGCCTACACAGTTAGAACATGTAATCGCCATGGTTGCCTTGTACCGTCCTGGACCGATGGATTTTATTCCTGATTATATTGACAGGATGCACAGCAGACAGGAAATCAGCTACCGCCATGATGATTTGATCCCAATCTACGAGGAAACCTTTGGTATTCCTGTTTACCAGGAACAAATCATGCACAGCGCAGTCGCAATTGCCGGGTACACACCATCCGAATCAGACAGTCTGCGGAAAGCTGTTGCGAAAAAGAAAGCAGGTGAGCTTAAAAAACACAAGGAAAAATTCGTCAGTGGGGCTGTTGAACGCGGAGTGGATAAAAAAATCGCGGAAGAGATTTTCACTGATTGGGAAAAATTTGCTCGCTATGGGTTTAACAAAGCCCATGCGGCAGATTACGGATTGATCTCGGTTCAGACTGCCTACCTGAAAACCCACTATCCTGTGGAGTATATGACAGCTGTGTTGACGATATACCAAAACAATACCGATAAAGTTACCCTGTATGCCTCAGAAAGCAGGCAGATGGGAATCGAGATATTAGCGCCCAACGTCAACTTCAGCTGCTGGGGGTTCACCATTGAAGATAATCCCCAGGGAGAATCCTGCATCCGATTTGGATTAGGGGCAATAAAAAATGTTGGTGAAGGACCGGTGGAAGTGATCATTCAAGGTCGGGGTGAAAAGCCTTTCAAAGACGTGAATGATTTTCTCCGGCGGGTTGATATGAGGAAAGTCGGCAAAAGAGCCCTTGAATCCCTGATTCAGGTTGGCGCTCTGGATGATTTTGGAAACCGGCCAGCTTTGCTGGAATCCATGGACCGGATTATCGCCGTCAGCTCTTCCAATTTTCAGGCTGCAGATACAGGTCAGACCTCCATGTTTGGAGAGGATACTGGGCTGATGGAAACCATAAGGTTGCCGGAAGCAAAAACAAAGGTCAGCCGCAGAACTCAGTTGGATTGGGAACGGGAGTTAATTGGGCTTTATGTTTCTGATCACCCACTGAGCACCGTGATGGACAGCCTGCAGAAGTTTGTGTCTCACTTTGCCCAGGACTTAAATGAAGCCAACCCTCAGGAACACGTCAGCGTTGCCGGGATTGTCACCAAGATTCGGCAGCATCAGACCAAAAACGGCAAAGCCATGGCGTTCGCAACCATTGAGGATATCCAGGGCTCAATAGATCTCGTGATCTTCCCCAATACCTGGAAAAAATATGCGGATATTATTCGCTTTGATGAAATTATCTATGTCAAAGGCAAAGCCGATGCCAGTGGCGGGGATACCAAGGTCCTGGTTGACCAGGTAATGACCAGCATTACCCAGGTCGAATCGATTGAGGAACCACCCAGGCCTGTAATCATCCCTCCAAAGGAAACACCCTTGCTGCAAACACCAGTATCCCCACCAGTTAAAAAACCAACTAAAGAGATTCCTGCACCTGTCGAGCACAAACCGGAAGCCAAAGAGGTCCCTTCCAAGCAAGCTCCGCCGCCGCCGGATGCATTTCCCCCCGACTGGAAAAAGGAACCGGTGGCTGAAAAAGAACCCGAGAAACCGCAGACTCCCCCGGAAAAAGAAAAACCTGCCCCCGAACGATCCGCGCCAATAATCCTCGAGGAGGATGCTACCTATCTAATCACGGTCATCCTGAAAAACCGGGGAGATACCATTCGGGACAAACTTCGGCTGCGGCAGGTATATGGGACTCTGATTAGTTTTCCTGGAAAAGACCGATTCGCCTTTCAGATCACAGAAAACGAAAAAAGCCATTTGCTTGAGTTCCCCAATGCCTCAACCAACGTAACCAAAGAGCTTCTGAATCACCTTAGAGATATGCTCGGCCGGGATAACGTTCAGGTTGAAAAATACCTTTTCTAAAAAATCGCAAGTAATTAAAATAAACCCCTGAAAATTGGCTTTCCTCAGGGGTTTTCTCTTTACAATAAGCAGTTTATTTCAACTGCTGAGGACCAGATTGCGCCAGCACCCGGGCAATCGGACGCAAATCCATCCACCATTGGGATTTTGGTCTACCGAAATCCCAATCCTCCAGACGGGTGTAATCCTCCATGCCTGTAAACTGGATCTTTCCCCCTTCTAACCCAATGAACATATTTCGGGTATCTTTTGCTCCAATTTCATTGATGATGAAATTAATGCTCTGCACTGCCAGCCTCGTTCCCTGGATGCGGTCAAAAGGAGTCGGATTTCCACCCTGCTGCAGGTGACCTAGAATTGCCTGTCGTACATCAAAGAGCTCTTTTCCTTCCACCTCAAAGAGACGAACCATAAAATCGGTTGTGTAAACCGGATGGGCGTTTTCATTGCGAATCATCAACCCTAACCGTTTACCCTGGTTGAATCCGGTAACCAGAAGATCAACATCATTCTGAAGGTCCTGGAGCGATATCCCTTCTTCGTGAATGTATACCCGTTCAGCCCCTGTGGCCAATCCAGCCATCAGTGTGAGATATCCGCAGTATCCTCCCATAGTTTCAACCACAAAACAGCGGCGGGAAGCCACAGCGGACTGTTTAATCTTGTCCACTGCCTGGATAATGTTGTTTAAGGCTGTATCTGCCCCGATGCTTAACTCAGATCCCGGCCGATCATTATCAATGGTAGCGGGCAGGCAGACAATGGGAAGCCGGAAGTTTGGAAATTCCTTCTGGCGGCTGAACATTTCATATACACTGTTATATCCAGACTCTCCTCCCACAACCAGCAAACCGTCAATCCGCTGCTCTTCTATTGTCCTGGCAATGGAATAGTAATCCCCCTCTGACGGAACTGTGCGGTTGGTGCCGATCTCCGCACCACCCTGGGAAACCCATCCGCTGACAACCATCCAGGAAAGTTCTTTTAGATCTCCTTTAATTAACCCGGGGAATCCGTTATAAATTCCAAGCATTGTATGTCCCTGATCAGCCCCCCAGCGGACTGCTGCCCTGACAACGGTATTCATTCCCGGGGCGGGTCCTCCAGAATGCATCACTGCGATCCGGAAAGGATTTTCTGGTTTTTTAACCGGCTTTGGACCGGGTTGAAAAAGGGTTTGGAGTATTTTATAAGCGGACTTGAAACCTGAACCGCGCAGTTCCAGAACATTGTCAAATTGATTTTCACTCGCAAAGTTGGATATTTGTTGGTTAATCTTTACACATTCCATTAATGAAGAACTCACTACCCGATTTCCCTGCATGCCGATCAGCTGCGGTTCATCCTCGGGTTTTGTTTTCTGGAGCTCATGCACTGCTGCATGACCTAATATTGTTCCCAGGTTTCGGTCAAATGCGGTTGGCGAACCTCCTCGCTGGACATGGCCTAAAATAGTAATCCGGGTATCTTCACCAATTTTTTGTTCCAGCGTTTCTTTAATGTCCTGACTGGTGATTGGGTTTCCTTTTTTGTCGCAGGACCCCTCTGCCACTACCACTATGCTGTCCCGGCGACCAGCCTTGCGTCCTGCGCTAAGTGCTTCACACATTTCCTTTTTCCAGGTATCCGGGTCGGGAGGAATTTCTGGAATAAAAACCCAATCTGCTCCAGATGCCAGAGCGCCCATCATCGCCAGGTATCCACAATTCTTGCCCATCACCTCAACCACAAAACTGCGTTGATGGCTGGAAGCCGTGCTGGTGATGGCATCGATTGCTTCAGTGATCCGGTGCAGCGCGGTGTCCGCGCCGATGGTCATTTCTGTACCATACATGTCGTTGTCAATTGATCCCGGCAATCCGACAATCACGAGATTAGGGTATTTTTCTGCACTCTCAGCTGAAATTTCTCCGGATTTGACCAAACCTTTAATCAATTCCGTCCATTCAGTCCTGAAAATGGATGCGCCGGTTAAACTGCCATCTCCTCCGATAATAATCAACCCATCTATTCCGTGGTTCACCAGATTTTTAGCTGCCTTCTGGCGTCCTTCCCTGGTCTGGAATTCCTGGCAGCGGGCGGTTCCGATCATGGTTCCCCCTCGCTGTAAAATTCCTCCCACGGATTCCCAGGTCATCTCCCTGATCATCTCTCCGCCTTCAACCATTCCCTGATATCCTTCGCTGATCCCATATATCCCTATTCCGAGATCCAGAGCCACCCTCACTGCTGATCGAACGGCGGCATTCATACCCGGTGCATCTCCACCGCTTGTTAGAATTCCAATTTTTTTCATATCACGATTTCTCCTGCAACGTGGGCTGTCCTTACCCTATTAACCACTGATCAAATATGTCATCTAAAATAATTATTATATCAATCCATCATAGGAATTTTGATTCCATATCTTTTGGCTGCTTCTATTGCAGACAGATATCCTGCGTCTGCATGACGGACAATGCCCAGGCCTGGATCGGTAGTCAGAACCCGCTCCAGACGGCGGGCAGCCTCTATAGTTCCATCAGCAACGATTACCTGACCAGCATGCTGGCTGTAACCGATTCCAACCCCGCCTCCATGATGAAAGGAAACCCAGGTAGCGCCGCCCACGGCGTTGATTAACGCATTCAGGATGGGCCAGTCACTCACAGCGTCCGTGCCGTCTTTCATTCCCTCTGTTTCCCGGTTGGGTGAGGCAACAGATCCCGAGTCTAGATGATCCCGACCAATCACAATCGGCGCTGAAACTACTCCTTCAGCAACCAGGTTGTTGAAGGCTATCCCTGCCTGAACCCGTTCCCCGTACCCCAGCCAGCAGATTCGGGCGGGCAATCCCTGGAAAGGAATCTGTTCCCGAGCCATCTTTATCCAGCGTTGCAGGTGTTCATTTTCCGGGAAAAGTTCCAGGATAATTTCATCAGTCCGGTAAATATCCTCCGGATCACCGGATAATGCAACCCATCGAAATGGACCTTTGCCCTGACAGAATAGCGGTCGGATATAAGCCGGTACAAATCCAGGGAAATCAAAGGCGTTTTCCACTCCCTGGTTAAATGCCTGCTGGCGGATATTATTGCCATAATCGAAAACTATTGCTCCAGCCTGCTGCATTGATAACATCGCTTCCACATGCACTGCCATGGACTGCAAAGAACGTCGGCGGTACTCAGCCGGATCACCTTGCCGGAGTTTATCTGCTTGCTCAATGGTTAATCCCAGCGGAATATAATTCAGCGGGTCATGGGCGGATGTTTGATCAGTCACCACATCCGGGATCACCCCCCGTTCTACCAGTTCTGGGAGCACTTCAGCTGCATTCCCGATCAAACCGATTGATATCTCCTTTCCCTCTTTTTTGTACTGCTCAACCCTGATTAAAGCCTGATCAAGGTCCTCTAGGACTTCATTCACATAGCCGATTTCCAGCTTTCTATGAGCATGGGCTGGATCCACTTCCACAATCAACCCCACCCCTTCATTCATCGTGATCGCCAGCGGTTGAGCTCCGCTCATTTCTCCCAAACCGGCTGTCAGAACAAATTTCCCTTTTAATGAGGTCCAGCCTTGCTGCTCTGCCAGCGAGCCCAGCGTTTCATAAGTTCCCTGCAGTATTCCCTGAGTGCCGATATAAATCCAGGACCCTGCCGTCATCTGGCCATACATCATCAACCCCCGGGCTACCAGGCTGTCAAAATGCTCCTGTGTCGCCCAGAATGGGACTAAATTCGAATTTGCGATCAGCACCCTTGGTGCATCCAGGTGAGTTTTAAAAACCGCAACCGGTTTTCCGGATTGAACAAGAAGGGTTTCATCCTCTTCTAGCTCGATCAGGCTTTTCAGAATAGCATCGAACGCCTCCCAACTTCGGGCTGCCTTTCCACTCCCTCCATAGACCACCAGCCGGTCGGGGTCTCCAGCAACTTCAGGGTCAAGATTATTTTGAATCATCCTATAAGCGGCTTCAATCTGCCAATTTTTACACTTCCTGGTGGTGCCGCGCGGAGCGCGGACTTCTCGTGGTTCAGACATTGGAAACTCCTTAAAATTTTTAAGATATCTAAGATATTGCATTCATATTATATATTAAGACCTTGAGACTAGTGTTATGATTGAAGGAGGCAATTTGCAGAGCTGTTTGGCAAGCTGCATTTCTAAGGGAACCTGGATTATGATTATCCTTAGTTGCCCTTCAAAAATGGCCTGGGTATGGTAAGATTTGGGCTGAAAAAGAAGGAATCTACCTGGAAGAGGAAAGGATGATTTATGAAGAACATCTGTGTTGTTGGAGTCGGTTATGTTGGTATTATTACTGCGGCCTGTTTTGCAGATCTGGGGAACAAGGTTGTCGCGCTGGATATTGACCAGGAAAAAATCGCCGATCTAAAAAATGGGAAAATGCCTATTTATGAGCCGGGCTTAAAAGAGCTGATTGACCGCAATGTAGAAGCAAATCGGATTCGTTTTACAAATTCTTATGAAGAAGGATTAAAGTATGCTGAGTTTGCTTTCATTGCCGTCGGCACGCCGTCCGGTGTTGATGGAGAAGCAGATTTACAGTATGTCGCGTCCGCAGCTCGATCTATCGCCGACCATATCAACGAAGGTTTGATCATTATTAATAAATCCACTGTTCCGGTTGGTACTGGAGACTGGGTATCAGACATTATCAGGGAGCAAAATCCGGATGCGGGTGATTTTTCAGTTGTCTCCTGTCCCGAGTTCCTTCGGGAAGGATCCGCTATCGGTGATTTTATGCAGCCCCACCGGATTGTTGTCGGCTCACTGGATGAAGAAGCGGCTGACAAAGTCGCCCAGCTTCATCTTCCCCTGCGGGCTCCAATTGTTGTCACCGACCTGAGAACCGCTGAAATGATTAAATACGCTTCCAATGCCTTCCTGGCAACAAAAATTTCCTTCATAAATGAAATTGCGAACATCTGCGAAGATCTTGGAGCGGATGTGATGGAAGTCTCTAACGGCATGGGCTATGACGCCCGGATCGGATCTTCTTTCCTTAATGCCGGTATCGGCTACGGTGGGTCCTGCTTTCCCAAAGATGTAAAGGCCCTGGCTTACATGGCAGAGGAAAAAGGCCGCCGTCCGCAGCTTTTAAAATCCGTGATGGAGATTAATACAGGCCGCCGCATTATGGCAGTGGAACATGTAAAATCACTTTTGGATTGTGACAACTTGTCCGGTAAAACAATTGGTATGCTCGGCTTATCCTTTAAGCCCAACACGGACGATATGCGCGAAGCGCCCTCAGTAACCATCGCCAACTTGCTGCTGAAGGAAGGCGCCGTTGTCCGGGCATTTGACCCCATCGCGATGGAAGAAGCTGCCAAACAGCTTCCCGGTGTGGAAATGGTTGAAAATCCCTATAAAATGGCTGAAGGCTGTGATCTACTGATGGTTACTACCGAGTGGAATGAATTCCGTCAATTAGACCTCAGACGGATTAAAAAAGCCATGAAGCAAGCTATTTTATTTGACGGACGCAATATTTATGATCCATTAAAAACAACCAAGCTGGGTTTTCGCTATCGTGGTGTAGGCCGGGGATACAACGGCAGCTGACTCTTCAGATTAAATTATTATCCCTTCCCAATCAAATCGAAGCTATTTCAGATTTTATGGCAGCCGGTTAAATAAGGTTTTAAGAATGAATAACAACTCTGACCATCCCCCTGTGATTGATTATGAAGGATCTGACTATCAGACCAGTTTCTGGGATGAAGGTGGTCGTGAATACGAAGATCAATCTGAAAGAATTGCTCTCAAACGGCTGCTTCCTGACCAGGGTAATCTGCTGCTGGATATTGGCGCTGGCGCTGGGCGCAACACACCACGCTATAGTGGTTTTAAGCGGGTGGTTTTACTGGATTATTCCCTGACTCAGCTGCAGCAGGCTCAAGAGCACCTGGGTCGCGACGATCGGTATATTTATGTTGCCGGCGATGTCTACCGACTGCCCTTTGTGAAGGACTTATTTGACTGCGCAACTATGATTCGAACCCTGCACCACATGAAAGACCCCCTGGCATCCTTGCGCCAGGTACAGCGCGTGCTTGAACCCGATAGTCCATTTCTTCTGGAATATGCCAATAAACAAAACCTGAAAGCAATCCTGCGCTACCTTCTCGGACAGCAGGAATGGAACCCCTTCGCTCTGGAACCAGTAGAATTTACAGACCTGAATTTTGATTTCCACCCCAAAAGTATCCGTAAATGGCTGGCAGATGCTGGTTTTAAATTGGAGCGGCAGTTAACTGTGTCACATTTCCGAATTAATTTCTTAAAGAAAGTGGTCCCGACTAGGGTTCTGGTTTTTCTGGATTCTGTATTACAGCCAACTGGCAGCTGGTGGCAGTTTTCTCCCAGCGTATTCACCCGCAGCCTGAAATATAAATCTCTCCCGAAAAAAGGAGCGGAAGGGTTTTTCCAGTGTCCGTTATGCAGCAGCGCGCTGCCCGATCACGAATTAGAAACGGATCAGCTCGTGTGCCAATCCTGCGGTGCGGTTTATCCAATTAAAGACGGCATTTACGATTTCCGTTAATAAAAAAAGAAGGGGGTGTCCTAAATGTAATTAGTACACACCCTCGGTATTTAACCCAAACCCCTTCAATGTAAAGCGATTACCCCGCCAGGATGCTGCGCAAAAATCGAAACTAAGGTCCTTCGATAAAGTTTATTCCGAGTTTGTCGAGAGGATCAGGACGGGTGTCGACCTCCGTCGACGCGAAAATTCTCTGGGAATCTACTAAATAGACGAACCATTCAACGTCCCTGGAGAGAGTTTACCCTGAGTTCATCGAAGGGCCCAGCGCCAGCTCTAACTACGACTTTCGCGAAGCATCCTGTAAGTGCAGCCGGAAATCAATAATCTGATACGCAATCGCTCCTTAATTCAGTAATTTACTTCGGCGCAGATTGTAGAAAAAATTACATAGAGCAACTTTATAAACAGCACCCCCCTTTTTTTTATCTTTCTACCTCTACCAGCTGCGGAGTTGTGCGCCCAGTTCCTTTTCCAAACGTTTTACTATTGACTGTCGGATAGAGGCAACCTCCTTATCAGTTAATGTCTTTTCCGGATGCTGATAAACCAGGCTGTATGCCAGACTCTTTTTACCTTCACCCAACTGCTCTCCCCGGTAGACATCGAATAATCTAACTTCTGTCAGGGTTTTTCCTCCGGTTTGAATGATAAGTGATTGAACAGCTTGAGCCGGGACATCATCATCTACCACCAATGCCAGGTCCTCCAGCACAGGAGGTTGGTCTGGAATCGATTCTACAAGAAACAAGTCTTCCACCTCGTTCAACAGGGTTTCCATATTCAGTACTGCCGCTGTCAGCGGAGCTTCAGCAAGTTTGTAATTATCTTTCACTCGGGGATGAACTTCTCCCATTATGCCCAAAAGTTTGCCGTCCTTTTCAATCCGAGCGCACTTCCCGGGATGAAAACTTGGCACAGTGTCTGGCACAAAGCTGACATTCTCGACATGAAGGTCCGTCAGCAGTTCCTCAATTAATCCTTTCAAATCATAAAAATCCATTAATTCCTTATCTGCACACTGCCATGAAAGATGTGTCCTCGCCCCGGTTAAGGCAATCCCCAACTTTAGTTTTTCATCAACCGGATTCTTATTCTCGCCATTCGAAAAAAATTCCGGACCAATTTCAAATAGTGCAATTCTTTCCCTATTGCGGCGATTCTTTTCCACAACCTCCAACAAGCTGGCTAGCAGACTCCTGCGCATCACGGTTTTATCTGAGCTGATGGGATTGGCGAGTTCTAGATAATCATGATCTGGTGAACTCTGATCTGGAGGGAAGGTACGCAATTCCGCCTCAGGGGAAGTGATCCGGTAGGTGACGATTTCCTGTAAACCGATCCCTGCCAATTTGTCCCGAATTTTATCTTCCAGTTCCAGCGCTCTATTACCTGCCTGCAGCGGCAGCTCACCAGCAAGATTAGTTTCGGGAATCTTGTCATATCCATACACCCGGGCAATTTCTTCCATCAGATCTGCTTTTCCGACCATACCCTCACCGATATCCAGGCGGTGGGGAGGTGTCTCGACAACCAGTTCATCCTTTTTGATAGTGACTTCAAAATCAAGTTTTTTAAGCAGCTCTCCAATCTCAACCACTGAGAGCGAGATGCCCAACCATCGCTCGATATCTCCAGGTGTGAGTTTTACCTTTGTATCAATAGGTGGAAGCGGATACTCATCCACCAAGCCTTGAGCAACTATGCCTCCGGTCCATTTTCTCATCCACTCAAGGCACCGTTGAACTCCCTGGGACGCAACTGCCGGATGAACACCCCGTTCAAATCGATACGCCGCTTCTGAGGGAAGTCCCTGAGCAGAAACAGTTCTACGGATGTTGACATAATTCCAAGAAGCTCCTTCCAGCAGTACGTTTTGGGTTTTCTCGCCTACTTCGGAGTCAGCCCCACCCATCACACCTGCCAGGGAGAGAGGACCTGATTGATCGGTGACCAATACGGTAAAATCATCCAGTTTCCTCTCAATATCATCCAGAGTTGTCAGGATTTCTCCCGATTTTGCTCTCCGGGTAATAATCTTGGGGGATTTACCACCTGCCCTTTCCAACAGCACATCATAGTCAAAGGCATGCAGCGGTTCTCCAATTTCAAGCATGGTGTAATTGGTTGCATCTACAACACAATCAATGGGACGAATCCCAGCCAACTTTAATCGGCGCTGGACCCAATAAGGGCTGGGTTTCTTTTCCACATTTTCAATTAATCCCAGCACAAATCGCGGATTCAGTTCAGGTTCCTTGATTTCAATGGATACCCGTCCTTTGATGGGATTTCCCTCCACCACTCCTTCCAGAGATGGGGGAATTAATGTTCCACCGGTTATTGCCGCAACCTCCCGGGCAACGCCTAAAATACTTGCAACCCTGGCAATGTTAGGTGTGATGGCAATATCCAGGACCGCGTCACCCATATATTCTGCCAGAGCCTGACCTGTGGGCGCATCCTGATCCAGCAGAATGATGCCCTCATGCTCTTCCGAAATCCCAAGTTCGCGTTCCGAACAGGCCATGGAATAGGAATCTACACCGCGGATTTTCCTTCGTTTCAGTGTGGTTAACGCCATGTCTCTGGTTTCATTATAGGCATCGATGATGGTTGCTCCTTCCCGTGCATAGGCGACTTTCAAAGGAGGATCCAGTTCGCCTTTATCCAGATAAGGAAATAAGTTCGGAGCGCCAGTCAGCACTGTATATTCTTTTTCACCATCATCCAAACGGCAAAGAACCAGGCGGTCCGCATTCGGATGAGGCATTACCTCCCGAATTTCTCCGATAACGATTTTCTCGGGATTCCAGGAAAAACCACTAATTTTTATTTCCTGCTGCTTCTCTCCAGGCTGGGGCAATCCTACATAACGAATCTCTTCAACTTCCAAGCCTGCCAGAGTAAGCTTGTATGCCAGCTCTTCGATCGGCAGGTTAATTTCAACATATTCTTTCAACCATGATATCGGTACTTTCATTGTTATTTTCCTTTACAAAAATCACTGCAACCTATCAACTTGAACCAATTTAAAATTGGTCCAAAAATCTCAGGTCATTGGCCCAGAAATAACGAATATCTTCAATATGATGACGCATCATGGTAATGCGCTCAGTTCCCATCCCAAAAGCAAAGCCTGAATATACTTCGGGGTCGAATCCGCCATTTTCCAGCACCGTGGGGTGAACCATGCCACAGCCCAGAATTTCCAACCAGCCGGCTCCCTTGCAAACCGAACAACCATCTCCTCCACAAAGGAAACAGCCCACATCCATCTCCGCGCTTGGTTCCGTGAATGGGAAATGTGAAGCCCGGAACCTGGTTTTTGCTTCCTGCCCGAACATCCTGCGGGCGAAATTGCTCAAGGTTCCTTTTAAATCTCCGAAGGTGATCCCTTTTCCCACAGCCAACCCTTCCACCTGGTTAAATTGAATTTCCGACCTGGCAGTGATCTGTTCGTATCGATAACACATCCCCGGCAGGATTATCCTAATCGGGGGTGGATCCTCGGGATACTTCTGAGTATGTTCCAACATGGCATGGATCTGCCCCGGAGAAGTATGCGTTCTGAGTAAAAGCGGATTGTCTCCGCGGTCCTTATCACTGGTGATAAAGAAAGTATCCTGCATATCCCGGGCAGGATGATAAGGCGGGAAATTAAGCAGCTGGAAATTGAATTCGTCTGTTTCCACCTCGCGGGAACGGTAGATCTGAAAACCCATATCTCCAAAGACGCGGTAGATCTCCCTTAAAGTTTGGGTTGTTGGATGAATACTTCCGCTTATCGTTTTTCGTCCCGGCAGGGTGACATCAATCTTTTCCCCTTCTAAGACTTGATTGATCCTACGCTGGTTTATTAGGTTTTCTTTTTCACCGGAAGCGGTTTCCAGGGCTACTTTAACCTGGTTTGCTGTCCGGCCAACAACTGGCTTGTCTTCTTTGGACAGCGTGCCCAGAGCTTTAAATATCTCCATTAACTCGGAACTGCGCCCAAGGTACTTTACCTGCCAGTTCTCCAATGACTTCTCATCGTCGACCGGTTCTAAAGCCGATAAAGCTTCAGTTCGTATCAGATCCAGTCTTTCTTCCATAATTCCTCCTGATTTCTGCGGGATCCCGAGCAGGATTTTCCCTCCCCAGTTGTTCCTGGAAAAAGAAAAACCCGCCCCTCAAAGGGACGGGATTCACCCGTGGTACCACCCAATTTAGCCAGTCAAACGGCTCACTTTATCCCGACAGCATAATAAACATAATGCGATTGGTTCCCCACGTAACGCCGGGGCTGCGGCTCAGACTACTTGAGATTTAACCTTTCCCCTGAGCACTCAGGAGGGAACTTCAATTGGCTTGCGGTCTGGTATGGGGTCTCAGTCGCTGCCCCACACTCCCTGTCAGCGTCAAACCAAGCTACTTTTCTCCGTCAGCGTTTTCTGATCTATTCAATTAATCAATGTTAATGTTATCTAATTATGGTCAAAAATACCGATCTGTCAAGACCCGAAAGGTAATTGGGAGCTGACGCAATTATATCGTACTAGTTAAGATTATTCTCATAAACAGGATTTTAAGATTTATTCAGCGCTTCCTCAGCGCTTCCAAAAACAAAGGAAGCCAGGCGGGCAACCAGCAGCAAGAGAGATAAATCGGTTTCATTAAAATGTTCCTCAGTCAATGAGTTGACCACTTCCATCACACCCATAACCCTGCCTTCCAGAATTAATGGTACTGCTATTAAACTTCGGGTATGGAATCCAATCGACTGGTCGACTGCAGAGATCCAGCGATTATCTTTTCTTACATCGGGCACCAGGGCAGATTTTTTATGGGTTTTGACCCATCCCGCAATACCTGAACCAGCCGGTATTCGAAAATCTGTCAATTCCTCCTTACGAGTTCCTTCCACAGCAACAAAAACCAGTTCATCACTCTCTTCATCCAACAGAAGAATTGAACCATTTTCAGAATCTACTGCCTCCAAAGCAATTGCAAGAATATTCATCACCATCTTCAGTAAATCCGAGGAAGTAGAAAAGATCTGCAGATTGCATTGCAGATCATTTAATGCCCTGATGACATTCCAAAGCCTGCTGTTTTCTTCTTTTAAATCCGACTTATCCCTCTTTAAATTAGTGATTTCTTCTTTAAAAGTCCGAAGGAGTTGGGGATCAACCATGGATAAACAACCTCCTGAAGATATTAGAGACTGAATTCAATTAAATGGCTTGAATTGTATTTTACTAATTATACAGCCATTTAGTAAAAATAAAGATTTCCTTCTTTAGCGGGCTTGGAAACGTTTATAATCTACAAATATGAGCATCATACCTACCACAAAAAAAGCCCTCCTGTTAATGTTGGTCAGCGTAATCCTATTCAGTGGATGCGGAGGTGAGGCGGAGCCCCCACCGGGAACTGCCACACCAGTTTTACCAACCCGCACTCCATTTCCTCCTTCTCCCACCCCCATCCCCACAGCCGCAGTTGTCAACGGGGACATTATCACGGTTGCTGCCTATCAGGAAGAACTTGCCCGATACAAAGCAGCTGTAAATCGTGATCTAACAGAAGAGGATCAATCCCTGGTTATTAATGATTTAATTAACCTCACTCTCCTGGCACAAGCAGCCACTTCAGAAGGATTTCAGATCTCAGAGACCGATCTGGATGAAAGAATTGCCAGATTGGAAACAGAAGATCAACCTCTAACCGATTGGTTAGCAGTTTATGGCTTCACTGCGGAAAGTTTCCGCACCCACTTAAAGGGGTCGCTGGAGGCGGCCTGGATGAGGGACCAAATCATCGCGGATGTGCCTTCTGAAATGGAACAAATTCATGCCCAGCAGATGTTATTTTACAATCTAGCCGCAGCTGAAGAAACGCTGGAGGATCTAAATTCCGGAATAGATTTTTCCCAGCTTGCCAAAACCCATGATCCGCAAACACAGGGTGATCTGGGGTGGTTCCCGCCCGGTTTCCTGACCATCCCGGAATTGGATCCGATCTTATTCAGTCTCGAGGCAGGAGAAACTAGTGCTATCATAGAAACAGAAATCGGTTATCATATCATCATGGTACTCGAAAAAGAGGGGAACCGGCCGCTGGATCCAGCTATCCGGCAGATCCTGCAGGAACAGGCGCTGGATAATTGGCTTGTACGCCGCTGGAAACTAAGTACAATACAAATTACACTCCCTTCATAAGTTGCTCCCAGGAGTAAATTTATGTCCGATCCAATTGAAGAATTCCTCGAACAAAATGAACAGCTGGTTCCCAAAAAGAGGAGGGGCCTAGGAGGCCTGCTGAATGTTCTTTCTGGAATATTTGTAGCAGGGACAGTGGTAGTTATGCTGCTGTTTGCGATTATCTTTATCAACCCGCAAAGTGGCATAAATCCGCTGCCTCCAACCACCATGCCGGCTCTGTTTTTAACATACACACCATCTCCCACTCCTAAACCTGTTCTACCGGCGACCTGGACACCTACTATCGCTCCGACAGATGTGCCCACCGATACGCCAATTCCTTCCAATACACCCGAACCAACACCGGAAGGAACACCCATTCCAACCGCCAATCTAGAGAGCGGGACCTCCTTCTCTATCCAGGGAGGATCACCTAGTTATGCTGAAAATTCCTTCCACCCGGAAGCCGGCTGCAACTGGTTTGGTATTGCCGGACAGGTATTTGACAGTGAAGGTACTGTCGTAAGCGGAATCCTGGTTGAAGCAGGCGGTTTTCTGGGAGAAACTGAAATTTCGGGGTTAACGTTAACTGGGATGGCACCAGATTATGGGGAAGGTGGATATGAAATCATCCTCAGTGACTCGCCGGTCTCCTCAGACGGGGATATCTGGATCCAACTGCTTGACCAGGCAAACCTTCCTTTGTCGGAAAAAGTTTATTTTAAAACCTTTGACAGCTGTGATTCAAATCTGGTAATAATAAATTTTGAGCAGAATGCAGGAGAGTAATAATACTAGTAGGTAATCAAAGGACCGAGTCTTTCCAAAAAGACTCGGTCTTTTGATTTAAGCGGGAAATATCCTTAACCGGTGATTATTTATCAGCTTGATAGCATCGGTAATTAACTGGCGGTTCTCATCAACCTGGTGCCACCTGCTGGCTCCAGAGGAATGCGGTAAGGGAATAATCCAACGGCCCTTGATTTCTTTTTGAGTGCCGATAATCTCTTGCAGCTTTAATTTTTTAGGATAAAAAAGATTAATTGCCAATCTTCCAACGGGGATAATGACCTGGGGATTTACAAACTCAATTTCCTGATCCAAATACGGACGGCAGAGTTCCTGCTCCCTTCTGGATGGTACCCGGTCCCCACTGCCGGCCGGTTGTCTACCAGGGTAACATTTCGTAACCGACGATATGTATTGTGTCGATCGGAACCACTCTTCCTCGATCCCCGCTCTTTCCAGCCAACCAAATAATCGGGTCCCGCTGCCGGCATTAAACGGCCGCTCTGCTTCTTGTTCGGTAATTCCCGGCGCCTGGCCGATGGTCATTAACTCCGCCGATTCAAGGCCGGAAAAAACAGCTGGTGGATAAATCTCAAAGCCCTCTTCTAAACATAAACGGCATTGTTTCATCCCTGCCTGCAGCTCAGAAAACGATTGATTAGTTTGTTTTTGCATCTATAATCCTCAAAATATTAAGTGGATTCTATTAAGACTCTTCCCCGCTGAGTTTCTGCCAGGACTGTTGAACAAACAAGGCATCTTCCTCCAGGGTAGGACTTTCACAAAGCATCCTCCCTCCTGCCTTTACTTCCAGCAGCGCCTGGAATAGCGCCTCTAGATTAAAATCAGACTCGCTGATAATCAGGTGGTTTTGTTCTCCCTTTTCCGTGTATTCAATCCCGGAGATATGGCAATGCAGTCGTTTAATACTGTCCTCTCCCAGGGCTTTCAGATAGGTTTCCAGTACTTCCATCCATTCCCGAGTTGAATTAATTGAGCCGTCTCCCGGTCGGGCATGAAGATGGGCAAAATCCAAACAGGGTTCAACACCATCAATTTTACTCATCTCCAATGTATCTTCCAGGGACCCGAGCATAGCTCCTTTCCCCATTGTTTCCGGCCGCAATACTACCGGATTTCCCTCTGCCCTGAGTTCACAGACACAGTCTTCCAGGCGTGGAATAGCTATTTTTAATACATCAGCTGCCGGTTGATTAAAATATGAACCAGGGTGAAATACAATATCTGTCGCTCCCGATATATACCCTGCACGGGAGGCATCCATCAATCGTTTACGTGATTTCGGCCATTCTTCATCATCGGCATTTAGATTAATGTAATATGGCGCATGAACACTTAACGCCACATCCCGCTCAATCCCAGCCTCTTTGATTTTCTCTGCGGTTGAATCCGAAACTCGCACAGACCGCACCCAGCCCAACTCCATCGCGTTTAAGCCCAAGTCGTCCAAGTAGTAGATACCGCCAACACTACCACCGGTTTTTTTGGGTTTATTTTTCGGTGTGCCAACAGTACCAAATCGAAATAACAACTGACTCATTTTTCTTTCCTCTACTGTTAATTAAACTATTGCTAAAAAATCCCACTAACCCAATTCCAGAGCGGTGGCCCAAAAATCAACAATCCAACCAGAATTGATATGAAAGCAGTCACCAACACACTTCCAGCACTGATATCCTTGCTTATTTTTGCTGCGGTGTGCTGCTCAGGGCTGATCAAATCTACCATCACCTCAACAGCCGTATTAAACAATACAGCTGCCCAAACCAGACCAACCGTCAGCGCCAGGGTAATCCATTCCATTCTGGTGATCCCGAAAAGGAATCCGAGAATAAAAACAGCCAGGGTAAAAAATAAATGGATCCTGGCGTTTTGCTGAGTCTCCAGGACGTATTTAATTCCATCAAGGGCATGTCGCATTGACTGCAGCCTGGTTTTTAGATATCTCTTTTCACTCAAAGTGACTATATTCCCTCAACTTTTATGGATAATCCCAGCTCAGTTAGAACTCGGGATTGTATTGCCCACATCGCCTCTTTTCCGGTTTGAGTATCGTGGTCATATCCCAACAAATGCAGCACACCGTGTACAACCAAGAGCTGCAGTTCCTCCTCAACAGTATGCCCTCTTTTGAGGGCTTGTTTTTCTGCTTGAGGAAAGGATATGACAACATCGCCCAGATAGCGGGATTCGAGATCCGGGTCCGTAAAATCCGCCCCGAATGCTAACACATCTGTGGTTTTATTTATTCCCCTGTAGCGCTGATTCATATCTGTTATTTCTTCATCATCGGTGATCACGAGAGATAGTGAGGGCGAATCAGTCACCCCACCTAGCAGTAGAGTTGTCTCTCCACAGGAAAGCAGTATTTGGTCAGAAATTATACTTTGAAATTGTTCTTGAACAAGAATCGCTATCACTTGATCTTCTGTCTCACTCCCGCTTTTCAACAACCGTGTCATCCCCATTATCGGCTGCAGTCCGGTTTTCCTCCTGATCATCATTCTCGGGATAATCTACCCTAGCATGATGGGTGCCTTTTAGTGTTGCTGTAAAGGAATCTATGATCACCTTTAGATCCTTTAAGGTCAGCTCAGTATTGATCAGCTGTCCAGCATTCACCCTGCGGTCAACCATGTCTTTGATCATAGATTGCAACTCTTCATCTGTTTCGGGATTCTGAGATCGAACATATGCCTCACAGCCGTCTGCCAGCATCACCAGAGCGGTCTCTACCGATTGCGGACGGGGTCCCGGGTATCGAAATTGAGTTTTATCCACCTGGGTATCATCACCGCCGGCTGCCTCCAACGCCTTGCCGTATTGATACCGCGTTATCAGCGTGCCGTGGTGTTCAGGGATAAAATTGCGAATCCGCTGTGGTAGCCGATACTTTTTAGCCAGTTCCAGCCCATATTGAACATGGCCAATAATAATGGCTGCACTCTCTTCCGGATTCATATCATCATGCGTATTAATTTGATTTGAACCCTGGTTTTCTATAAAAAACTGGGGGTTTTTCATCTTTCCGATGTCATGATAGAGTGCTCCCACCCGAGCCAGCATACTGTCGGCCTGAATCCGTTCTGCAGCCTGTTCGGCGAGGTTTGCTACCTGCAACGTATGCTGATACGTCCCTGGGATTTCCCGCAGTAAACGCTGCAGAAGAGGATGATCCGGCCGAGATAATTCAACCAGCTGCAGAGTCGTGGTCAAATCCAATAACGGCGCAAGAGTATATTCCAGCAGTATTGTCAAACCGGCAGAAACAATTCCGTTGAAGGCGGAAGCGCCGATTAAAGTCGCCAGTCCGTTTATATCAGTTGCCGGATCAATGATGCGGTAAGCAACCAGGATTGCTGCTCCGGAAACAGCAATAATTCCTGCAACAGAAGCATAAGCTGATAAACGCTGAGGCCGGCGAAGAATCAGCAAACCCATCAATCCCCCCAGGCTGTAATAAAGGGTTAGGTCTAGAGCATAGGGCATGCCGTAAGCCGCGAGGATTGCCAGCGGAATGGTAGTGAAGAGCGCTGTTCTACGGTCAATCAATGCCGCGACGATTAATGAATAAGCAGCCATGGGAAATAAATACGGAACCACCAGATGTCCGGGGTTGACAAAACGGGATATTCCCAGGAACACCAGGAAAAAAACAATAAACAAGGTCAACTTCTTGGTGGTTTTTAACAAACCAGGATAAGCCAGGAAGTAAAGAATGAGCAAAACTGCTGATAAAGCGACCACAGCAAATGTTCCAGCTTTATTTTGCCAGCCGGAAAATGTTGTAAGCAAACCCACTTCACGTAATGCTTCAATATCATCGGCTTGAACGATCTCACCCCGCCGGATAATGGTTTCCCCGGCAACAATTGATCGGGTAACCACCAGAACACTTTCTATTGCTTCATCCCGGGCGGCCTGGGTTTCTTCCTCGCTGTAAACACTATTTGGCGCCACAAATGCTGAGGCAATCTCAACAACCAGATTCACCTGATCTTCTGAAAGTGATAAACTTACCAGGGACGGCAGCTGTTGACGGGCATCTTCTAAATCAATTTCCTGGATAGTATTCCGCATCACCTGCTCAAGGATAACCACAGATTCCTGACGGACAGTTTGCCACCGCACATCACTTAACCCAAGGATCTGCTCTGCCGTATCCTGGGATATGTATATCCCCTCCAAAGCTGCCAGGTCAGTATATTTTTGTTCCTGGGAGGCAAACTGATCATTTCTGACTGAATCAATAAAGTTCAATGCATCTTTGAGGTGGTTTAACTGCTGGCGGGCAATGGACGAATCAGGCCGGGTGTAAATCGGATCTATCTGCTGGGCGGCTTCTTGCTGTCTTTGGGCTGTCAGGACTTCACTCTGATAGCTAACCGCATAAGGTGACATAATATCCTGGGAAGCTACGTTGCCTTCCACAACAGACACGGTTGACAATGCTCCTGTCAGGGACCAGTTGATCATCCACCAGATCCCAGCCATAGAAACAACCAGAACCAAGGTCAAGATAATTATTTTGATCAGGGATGGTTTAGTTCTTTCATCATTCATATTTAATCTTTCTTTCATCAGCATGAAGGTTTTAATCCCCCGGAAACTGGATCAGGGGAAATATTCCAACATTGATCTAAACTACAGATCCAAACTGATTATTGAAACTGCATTCTGTCCCTTCTAATCGGCCTGAAGCAGTTCGCGGACGATCTGATTGGCTTTTTTTCCATCTGCTTTACCACGGATTTTGGGCATCAGGACACCCATCACCTGCCCGATCTCAGCTATGGAACCTGCACCTGATTCCTGGATAGCTTGCTTAACCAGCACTAGCAATTCTTCTCCCGTGATAGGCTGGGGAAGGAATTCACTCAAAATATCAATTTCAGTCTCCGCCTTGGTGATCAAGTCCGGACGATTGGCTTGTTTTGCTCCCTCAATGGTTTCTTGGCGGAATTTCACTTCTTTTTGCAGCAAGCTCAATATTTTAACTTCATCCAACTCGCCCCGGGCTTCAACTTCGGCATTTTTAATGGAGGCTAATGCCATCCGAAGCGTCATCTTTCGTTGGGTATCACCAGCTTTCAGAGCTTCAGTTAAGGCGTCTCGTAGTTGTTTTTTTAATGTCATGCTCATCATTATACCCTTTTCAACCTCCTACCCCATGGGATGCTTCATTTTTCCCCCACCCAACAAGTGCATATGAAGATGGGGGATTTCCTGATGCGCATCCGGTCCATTATTGATTATCAAACGATAGCCCGAGTTACTAATTCCATATACTTCGGCAGCTTTTTTCGCTGCAGAAAAGAGTTTCCCCAGAATTTCTTCATCTTCCGGCTCCATTTCCTGTACTGAAACAATGTGTTTGTTGGGAATAATTAACAGGTGGATCGGAGCAGCCGGGTTGATATCCTTAAACACAGTTAAGGTTTCATCCTGGTAGACAATTTCGCTGGGAATTTCCTTTTTAATGATTTTACAAAACAGGCAATCTTTCATCTTGATCCTCCACATTTCATCCTGCTGTTCACCAGCACTGATGCAATTATGTTTGGTTTACGATCTCCCCTAGAACCCCTTTGGGACTAATTCCGGTTATCCTAACAGATGAAAATGAATTCCAAACATCCGGGCAGGCAGGCGCTTCAACCCGGAGATAGTTGTCTGTTAAACCTATAGCTTTATGAGTGCCGCCCTCTAACGTCACCACCTGTTCCCAGAGGGTAATCAATTCTGTTCCCACGAATTGTTCACGGTATTTAACCGCTCCCTCTTTAAACAGGTCCCGGATCCGGGCATTTCGCTCTTTTCTTACCGGGTGAGCGACTTGATCGGGGAAATTTACAGCCGGCGTCCCTTCCCTGGCTGAATAAGTAAAAACATGGCCGTCTGCAAACTTCATTCGGTAGATGAAATCCAGACTTTCTCTAAACTCGTCATCTGTCTCAGCAGGGAATCCTGTCATAATGTCTGTGGTCAACGCAATATCAGGAATTACTGCCCGAATTTTATTTACGAGCTCTTCATATTGCCCTGGTGTGTTTGCCCTTGCCATCCGGCGTAAAACATCAGCCGAACCAGATTGCAGGGGAAGGTGCAAGTGTCGGGCAACTCTTTCCTCCTTGATCAGATCGATCAGGGAATGTGTGATATCCCAGGGTTCAATTGAGGAAAGCCGCAGCCGAGGGATATCGGTATCTTTCAGAATAGCAAAGACCAGATCATGTAATTCGAGGGGAGGATCCAGATCTTTCCCCCAGGATCCTAACTGCACACCGGTAAGAACCGCTTCCTGTGCCCCTCCCCGGACAGCTGCTCTGATATCATTCAGCACAATTTCCAGGGACATGCTCCGCGAATCCCCTCTGGCAACTGTTGTGACGCAAAAAGCACAATGATGATTGCATCCATCCTGGGCTTTAATAAAAGCTCTTGTCCGCAACCGTTTGCCGGGGATGATTGCCCTTTCGAGAGGTTCCTGATTAAACAGTTCCTGTTCCAATCCCAATAAATTAGCTACCAGGGTATCCTTTTCAGCATTGGAAACAATCCCCGTTATGCCGGGTAAATTCAGGGCCTGGTCTGGATGCATGCTGCTCCAACAGCCAGTAGTGATAATCCTTTCCACTCCATTACGGAACAAACGCCGGATGGTTTTCCTGGAATCTGCTGCAGCTGCGGCGGTCACAGTGCAGGTATTAACCACTGCTAAATCCGCCTCACCAGGATCCGCCACCAGGCTGTGCCCTGCGGCGGTAAACTGACGGGCCATAATTTCAATTTCACTTTGATTTAATCGGCAGCCGATCATATCAAGGTATATTCTCATCTTCCTTATCCACAAATAAAGGAATTTTCTCCACGGAGTTGTTTGTCAGGGCACTTTTACAATTAAATTATCAAACCAGATATCCACCCCAGGGTCGTCAAAGGATCCAACTATTAATCCAACATCTCCTTCATTAAAACTCGAATCTGATGTTTCCGCAATCATAACCCCATTAACGGTGAGAGCCAAACGGGAACCGATGCACTCAGCCTGGATATGATTCGACTGATTATCAGTATAAATCGCATCAGAATGGTACATTTGTGGCGGCTGCAGCAGTTCCTGTTCGCCATCTTGAACCTTTCCAATCCCGTAATATCCATCACTGCTGATGATCAAAAAATAAAAGTTTCCGGTATCCCGATAGCGGCAAAGCAGACCATATTCATTATCATCTGGACCGCTAACTTTCCCGGCATCCACTTCGATCGACACATCTGTAAAACTTAACCCTGGATTTGCCCAATAGTCTGCGTTGGGCGCATTCACCACAATCCGATATCTTTCCCCCTCATAATCTGTCATACCCTCCTGGGTTCGGACTCTGTCCCAGCCGCTGGTAGGATCCGAAAATCCGTCCTGGAACAGTAAACCACCCTGATCGTTGGGATATTCTCCAAAAATCTGAGAAATTTGTGCTACGCTGCAAGCCAGTGAAATGAGGACCAGAAAAGTTATTATCAATAAGGCTCGGTTTTGATTATTCATTTATTTTTCTCCATCCGGATATTCATGGTAAATTTTCCGGAAAAAGTTCCTTCACACTATCAAAGCATGGATATTATTGGATCTTAGGGAAGATAACTGGAAAGCAATCGTTCAGCCCGGTCAATCAGCGAGAGGTTTTCTGAATTCAGCATTACCTGCTGCAGATAGTAAATTGCGAGTTCATTATTTTCCCGGGCTGAATAGATTATGCCAAGGTGAAAGTAAGCTGGTGCATAGGATGAGTCTGCTTCCAAAGCCCGCTGGAAAAATTTCAGGGCATTCATCTCATCACCCAGGTCAAGCAAGACCTGCCCCATCACATCCAGGATTTCCGGGTCTTGACCATCGAATTGAACAGCTAACCGCGCCGCAGGCAATCCCAGCTCCCTGACCTGATAAGAATACGTGACACAAAAACTTGCCAGCTGACTGTAATAGGTTCCACCCAGGGGATTTAACTCAATCGCTTGTTGATATTTCTCAACAGCAGTTTCCAATTCTCCCAGCGCAGCCAACGATCTGCCCTGCTCCACATAGACACCCGGGTGATCCGGCCAGGCTTGTTCAGCTTTTCCAAAATAATCCAAGGCTGTACCGTGTGATCCTTCCCTCTGCCAGTATAAACCAAGGAACATATTTACCAGGGGAGACCGGTCATCAACAGCCAGTGCTTTCTCAAGCACTTCCAATGGATCCCTGGAGGGATCTTCCAGGTGCTGGAGAGCTTCCCCCCAGTATGCCCAGGTTTCTAAATAATCCGGACGCAGGTTCGCTGCTTGTTCAAAGGCATGGGAAGCTAAGCGCCATTCGTTGATAGAAGCCAATGCCTGCCCGGTTGTAACAAACTGGTAGGTTAGTTCCTCTGATAGTGATCCTCGAATGGCTTCTGAGATCGCTCCTGCCTCGGGATATGTATCTTTTGTTTGATCCAAATATACCAGAGCCTGATCGGGTTCATGGACAGCAGTTATCAGCCCAAAATGATACAGTTGATCAACAGAACCCTCATTCTCGTTGAGTGAGAGGTAAGTCTGCCACTCCTCCACCGCGGCGGTATAATTTCCCTGGTCCTCGTAAAGATTTGCCAATTGTTCAACAGCCGCCGGATTGTTTCCAAGATCCTGCCAGGTATCTTCAGCAGATTCCTGCTCACCTACCTTCAGGAACACTTCACCAAGCTTCAAACGTCCCTGGTCTGAAAGGATTCCCTTCTGGTCAGCGTGTTCAAATGCAGTTTTTGCCAGGTCGTAATCACCTACCAGATAGGCTGCATCCCCAGCACTCTCCCAGAGTGCTTTCCACCAGGGAGTTTCTTCAGCAAGGGACAACAGAATTTCCGCTTGTTCCTGGTAGTCTTCCGCGCTAAATGCAGATTGCAATTTCAGAGTTTTTTCGGTTACACTATTAGCAACAGGTACATAACTTAAAAGAGAGCCGATCAGGAACAGCAGTACTAATCGGAGGGCAATTTTCTGGCTTTCATTCATACCTGAGATTATATTGTATTATCTTCTGAAATGAAACCGCGGCTGAGAGTCAATCAGAAAAAGGTATAATCATTTCAACCCCATTTATCAATCTGAAAAGGAGCTAAATTGGATTTTGGATTATCAGAAGAGCATCACATGGTGCAGCGGATGGTCCGTAATTTTGCGGCTAAAGAAGTTGCTCCCACCATCCAGGAGCAGGATCGTTTAGGGGAAATGGCCCCCCATGTGATTCCCCGCATGGCTGAATTGGGAATCCTCGGCATCAGCATCCCGGTAAAATACGGCGGACAAGGAATGGATTATGTTTCCCTCGGACTTGCCTGTGAAGAACTTGAAGCCGTGGACACATCTCTGCGGGTTGTGATCTCGGTCCATAATGGATTGACCTGCATGACTTTGCTGCAGTGGGGAACCGAGGAGCAGAAAAATAAATTCCTGGTTCCATTGACGAAAGGGGAAAATATCGGCTGTGGTGCGTTCACTGAATCAGGCGCCGGATCAGACTTTGCGCATATCCAGGCAACTGGAAAAGTTGACGGCAGTTACTATATCCTAAACGGGGAAAAAATGTGGATATCCCTGGCATCTGTGGCTGATTATGCGGTTGTTACCATCCGCACAAATCCAAAAACCAGCCAGGCTTATCAAGGTTTATCTACCTTCCTGGTAGACTTGAATTCCCCAGGCGTCTCCAGGGGTGATCTCCATGGAAAGCTGGGCGTCCGGGCCGGATCCACCGGCTGGATTGCCTTCCAGGATGTGCGTGTACCTGCGGAAAACATGATTGGTGGGGAAGTAGAAGGGTTTAAAGTCACTATGTCCGCTTTTGACAGCGGTCGCTACACGGTTGCCGCCGGCGCAACCGGTTTGATTCGGGCAGCACTGGATGCCAGCAGAACGTATGCAGATCAACGGAAGGTTTTCGGAGAAAAAATTAGTGCTCTGCAGCTCATCCAGGCAAAAATCGCCCGCATGGCATTGGACTACCAGGCTGCTAGACTTCTGTATCTCAAAGCCGGATGGATGAAAAATAAGGGGCTGCGCAATACCAGAGAAACGTCGGCGGCAAAATGGTATGCTACAGAAGCATCCTTCAAGGCGGCTTCCGAAGCTGTCCAGATCCATGGTGCCTACGGATTCAGCGATGAATATCCGGTAGAACGCTATTTGAGGAACTCCAAAGGTGCCATGATTTACGAAGGAAGCAATGAAATCCAATCCCTGATCCAGGCAGGTTATGCGCTGGAGCGGCGCCAGGATAAAAAACTCCGCAAAGAGTGTCCACCGTATGACCAAGAATCCTGGACCTGAAAATAGATCCGGGAACAAAGAACCATCATCCAATTTCCAATCAACAAGGAGGGTAAAAGTGTGAAAATAATTGTCTGTGTGAAGCAGGTCCCGGATACAGCAGCCATTATGGCGGTTGAAAACGGGAATATCAGCTGGGGTGACGCCCCATTGATAATCAATCCCTGGGATGAATTTGCTGTGGAGGCTGCTCTGAATCTGTCTGCCGATCAGGGAGGAGAAGTAATTGCCCTCTGTCTCGGCAAGGAAGAGGAAACAGAAGCTGTCAAACACGCTCTGGCCATGGGAGCAGATGCTGCAGTAATGGTCTCAGATCCGGCTCTGAAAGGATCCGATAATGTAGCTGCATCCAAAGCCCTTTCAGCAGCAATTACAAAAATCGGCGAGGTGGATCTGGTGCTCTTTGGACAGCAGTCTGTAGACACTGATACCGGTCTGCTGCCGGTTCAGGTTGCCAGGCTCCTAAAATGGCCTTCGCTGTCACTGGTCTCTAAATTTGAGGGGGTTACTCCCGCGGAGGACAGCCTTCAGGTTGTCCGCTCCATGGAAGAGGGAAACCAAATAATCAAGAGCCGAATGCCTGCTGTGGTAAGCATCACCAAGGATTATGGTGAACCACGTTATCCTTCGTTTATGGGAATACGCAAAGCATCCAAAGCTGAATATCCGGTCTGGAATCTGGCAGATTTGGGCATTGATCCTCCTTCATCCTCAATCTCCTGGCCTGAGGTTAATGAACCTGTTGAACAAGAAATCATTACCGAAATCATCGACGGGGATACAGCGGAAGAGAAAGCCAAAATCCTGGTCGAAAAATTAATTGCCGAGAAGGTGCTCTAATGACAAAAAAAATTCTCACATATATAGATCATTTTCACGGAAAAGTGCAGTCCTCATCCTGGGAAGCGCTGGGGTTGGCTGCTAAAATTGCTGCTGACAGCGGTGGTGAAGCAGCTGCTTTGATCCTGGGAGAGGGGGTAAATGACCTGGCTGAACAAGCTTTTCATTATGGCGCCGACCAAGTTTTCCTGGCAGATCACTCTATCCTGAAAGATTTCCGCCCTGAACCGCTGGCAGAGTTAATCGCTGCAGCTGCCGGGGATTATCAGCCGGACGTGATGATTTTCCCCACTACTACTCGCGGAAGAACCCTGGCTGGTATGGCAGCAGTTGACTTGGAATCGGGCGTGATGGTGGATGTCATTGACCTGGATTGGCAAGCTGATAAGATCACAGCAACCCGGCCCATCTATGGCGGGAAATTATTCGCCAAACTAAACTGCAGCACCAGCCCGGAGATTATCACAATCCGAACCAGGGCATTCGACAAACCGGAACCGGATACCGGACGGTCAGGATCAATAACTAATCTGGAAGTATCCCTCGATCCCGCGGATCAAGCTACAACTGTTTTGGATCATCAGGAAAAAGCTTCCGGAGTCAGCCTGGCGGACGCCAGCGTGATCGTTTCTGGGGGACGGGGCACTGCTCTTAATCCTGCCCTCACTCCGCCGGATGATCTGGATGAAGAAGGTGCAGAGATCTGGAAGGCGAAGCAGGGATTTGATCTGATTCGGAATCTGGTAGATGTTCTCGGTGCGGCAGTTGGTGCCAGCCGGGCTGCAGTAGATGCCGGATATATTGAGTACGATCATCAGGTCGGTCAAACCGGCAAGGTGGTCTCACCGGACCTGTACATTGCCTGCGGCATATCCGGGGCTATTCAGCACCTGGCGGGAATGCGCAGCAGCAAGGTTATTGTTGCCATCAATAAGGATCCTGATGCACCAATCTTTAACTTTGCCCGCTTTGGCCTGGTAGGGGATATGCACGAAATCCTACCCTCGCTGACAGCTGGATTAAAGGCATACTTGGAAGGTTAATTAGTAACACAAAAGGCTCCCGGGGGTTTTGAAGCTTCGGGAGCCTTTTGTGTTTAAGTACTAATAATGGCTCCGCTGAAAAAACCTATCTGAGCGAGATGGTGGCAGGTTGAAGCCGAAAA
>CAZHHT010000027.1:0-29855 GCA_964532455.1 uncultured Anaerolineales bacterium | reverse complement strand
TTCGGCTTCAACCTGCCACCATCTCGCTCAGATAGGTTTTTTCAGCGGAGCCAAAATTACACCTTCAATAACAGCAAATATTGGAAGTTTTCCCAGTGAAACTGCCCAAGGGAAAAGAAATATTGTTTCAATATCAAAAACGAGGAAGATAAGAGCATAGATATAGTACTGGGATTTAAACTGGACCCGCATATTCCCGTGGGTTTCGATGCCGCACTCATATACTTCTTCTTTGCGGGCATTTGGCTTTTTAGGAGCAATAAATACAGGAATTAAAACCGCAACCAGAGGGACAACCACCGCAACAACCAGAAAAATACTGATATAAAGCCAGGAATTAAGCATACCTTCTCCTCTATCTCAAGAAGTCAATCCGGAACAATAAACAAACAAGATGTCAACAGCGAATTTTACCATAAATAACACCCGAATTAATTATCCAAATCCAGCTCTCCAAGTGGTTTTTTATGGTGCCGATTTCGACAGGTTTTTTAAGTTAAAAAGATGTTTAGTTCACTTTCTGATGATTAAATTAAACATAATAACTCAGAATTGAGATACGAGGATACTGATCTGTTTTTATCTTGTTGGATTACTAAAAGGGATTAAATATCTTGAATATACTTATCAGCAAATAACCCGGGGGTACCTCCGGTATGCCAGAATAATATCCGGTCATTTTTACTAAAATATCCCGACCGGATCAAATGGATAAGTCCAGCCCCTGCCCTTCCTGTATAAACCGGATCAAGCAGGATACCTTCCATCCTGGCAAAAATGTGAATCGCTTCCCGATCCTGATCATTTAATATCCCATACCCCTCACCAAGAAAACTATCATTTATCAAAATTTGATCCGGATTGAGATCCTTCCTATCCCCATAAAGATTACTAACTTCAGAGGCTAATCGGAAGACTCTATCCTTGAGTACCCTTTCAGATTCATCTACACTGATGCCCAGGATTTTTGTTTTCAAATGATAATTCTGTGCTCCAGCCAGCAAACCAGATTGGGTTCCACCGGATGAGGATGCAAAGACAATCCAGTCCGGCATTTCATCCGCTAACTGCTCCATCAGTTCTTTCATAGCAACAAAATAAGCGTATGCACCCACAGCGTTTGACCCACCGTAGGGAATGAGATATGGTTTTTTCCCTCTACCTGCTGCATCCTTGTAGACTTCATCCAAAACCTGATCCCGCTTATCTTTTTCTGTCCAGATGATATCAGCGCCCAGCAACTTATCCAGAAACAGATTAGCAGTGACTGTTTCGGGGGTTGGTTCAACAAGGACCAGGGTGCAATCCAAGCCGCACCTTGCTGCGGCAGCAGCGGTTTGCCGGCAGTGATTAGATTGGTCTGCCCCTGTTGTTAAAACCAGATCAGCCTCCTCGGCTAGCGCTTGCGCCATGAGGTATTCAAGTTTCCTGGTTTTGTTTCCCCCAAAGGCTAAGCCGGTTTGATCATCTCGTTTAATAAAAAGCTCAGGTCCATTAAGGTTCTTTGTCAATCGGGGAAGATATTCAACTTTTGTGGGTAAATGAGCGAAAGGTTCTCTTGGCAGCATATTACTTCCTTGATATTGGTTAACCGGAGGCCAACCGATTTATAAATTTCGGCCTTCTGCAGCGACACTCTCAGTTTTTCTGTCGCCAATCTTGCGTAAAGCATTTAATATCATCGGCAGTAAGCGAGTATATACCTTGTAAACCAGGGGTTTGACTGGATAATCCCAGGCGCCGATAGTCCTGATCACCCCTCCTCCAAACCCTTTTTTGAACCTGTATACTCCCCACATGGAATCATCCTCAACAAAATGATCTGGAGCACCCCACATATCATAGATTGTACAGCCATTTTCTTTAGCCCAGCGCATTCCCTCCCATTGAATTAAATAGGTTGCCATCTTGTCGCTGTGCTCCGGCAGGGACATGCCGTGAAGATACCAGGCCCTGTCGCCAAATCGAAACATCACCGCTCCTGCAACAGGTTTACCTTCAAATTCAGCAATAATCGATTGGGCTGCGGGGTCAATAACCGGATCCAGGCTTTCCTTCATAAATACCTGCCAGAGATTTTGGTAATACTCCTCGCCCCTGATCGTGAAACCTCCTCTTAATGAGGTGTCTGCATACATTCTGTATAAATTCCCCAGGTCAGTTAGATCACCGTAACGGATCGTTATCCCTTTTCGAGATGCCAATCTGATGTTATACCGTGTTTTAGATTTCATGCGCCTTAATAGTTCGTCTTCCTCCGGGCGCAGATCGATTAAAAATGTATTGCGGAATTGAATTTGTTCGGATGAAAATCGCCATCCACCCTCGGTCAACCCCTCTGTAATTTCATTTCCCTGTGGAACAGCTTCCGTTTCTTCCTCTCCTGGAACTCCCCTGCCGATGATTACGTCAGGATCAATTTTTATCTGAATCGCTCCCGCTCTTCCAGCAAAATCCTGCAAATCATTAATAACTCTCTGACGAAGGTTTTTATCTGACCAATCACGCAGAATCGGTCCCCTTGGCACATACATAACTGAAAGTCCGCGGAAAGCCTTTCTTTCCAGGACCAAAGCGGCGGCATCCGGTTTTTTTATCTTGATATCACCATCCTTTCTCAGGATCAATTCCAGATCGTCGCCAGTCCCCTGCCAGACCAGAAAAAACGGCTGCCAGCCAAATTGCCCTTTTACCTCCGCCCATTGAGCTGATTGCAGCAAATGAGCCCCAGGTATTGAGTTTAGAATTTTGTTCCAGTTATTTCCAGTCATGAAATTGATTTCTCATAATTCCAGGTTCAGGTTATTTCAAATCGTAATCCGCGACCGCAGCAAGTAAAGGGAGTACAGGCCGGGATAAAACACTTTATCCCAAGGACCACAAGTTCTCTTCAGCTCACCGCCAAACCCCCGCTTAAATCGGTAAATACCCCAAAGACCATCGTGTCTCTCCATAAAATGGTCTTCCAGGGTACTCTCGTCTTCATCAGGTACACCCCAGAGATCATAGCTCAAGCAGCCCTGGCTTTTAGCCCAGCGCATCGCTTCCCACTGCACAAGATAGGTTGGCATACGATCCCGGTGCTTATTGGAAGAGGCTCCGTAAAAATACCAGCTTCGGTTACCCCGGATAAATACCATTATGCTCGCCAGCGGTTCTCCCTGGAATTCTGCCTGGAATAATTTACATTCTCCGGTTAAGTCAAAAAGATTAAATACTTCCCGGTAATATTCCAGGGTGTGGATTCCGAATTCTGACCGGTCAGAAGTATTTTCCAACAGTTTGTAAAAAGGCTCAATTTGCTCGAGCTGCCGGACAGATACTTCTTTTTTCTCCGCCAGGCGGATATTATAGCGGGTTTTTGATTTCATTCTGGCAAGAATCTCCTCTTCTGATTCCTGCAGGCTGATCTCAATAGTTCTGGGAGGTTGTATGCTGTGTGAACTTGTCCTGTACCCCGAAAGTGGATAATTATCAGCAGCTGGTTCTCCTTCCCAGAGATCAGGTTCTATCTTTATAAATACCGTTTTCTTTTCCCGGCAGAGCTCATGTAATTTTTGTTGGAATTCATCCCAATCAGGGGATCCCCTTAAGGAGCTAGTTGTGGATACCGGTCCCCGGGGAATATATCCAATATTAAAACCAAAAGGAAGCGCTTGAAATAATACCTGGGCACCCACTGTACCAGCAATGATCCAGCTGGTATCCCAACCAAATTTAGATTTTAATTCACCCCATGCTGCACTCTGAAGAATATGCGCATCTGGGCATTTTTCTATGAATGATTTCCATTCCTGAATGGTGCTGCCTGGCATAAGCTTCCTGTTTTCTAAATTCCGGGTAAAGAATGGATTTAATCGTGGGAAGTACTTTCCATCCAGGAGACAGTTTTCCTCAATCCTGTTTCCAGATCCATCTGCGGTATAAATTCCAAAATTTCCCCCGCAAGGGCGGGATTGCCGGAGGAGCGGTAAATGTCACCTGGTCGTTCTCTCTCAAAACATGGCTGTAAATCCCTGTTAAATATTATTGATAAATTTTCCACCAACTGCAAGAGATTGATTTCTGTCCCAGAGCAAATATTTACTACCCGGCCCGCTGCCCGGATGGATTCCGCAGCTAATAAATTTGCCCGCACAATATCATCGATATATACAAAATCCCTGCTCTGCCCCCCATCTCCATAAATGGTAGGCTTCTCTCCATCCAGAATCTTTTTAATAAATATTGGAATAACTGCGGCATAATCAGATTCCGGGTTTTGTCTGGGTCCGTAGACATTAAAGTAGCGCAACGCCACAACATCCAGGTTTAGCAGATTGGAATAGATTTTTGTGTATATCTCTCCTACTCTTTTTGAAGCCGCATAAGGAGATAACGGATTCAATTGGGCACCCTCAGTTAATGGAACCGCGGGGTTATCACCATAGACTGCCGCACTAGAAGCCAAAACAACCCGCTTTACACCAGACTTTTTTGCAGTGGATAGTAATTTGATTGTCCCATTTACATTGACCTCAAAACACTGCTCAGGATCCTCCATAGAAAGAGGTACAGATACAAAAGCTGCCTGATGAAAAATATATTCGATATCCTGGATGGCTTCTAGCAGGTCTGTTTGTTCGCGCAGGTCTCCTTTAATCAAATCAATTTCACCCTGGAAACCCTTCAGATTTTCCTCTTTGCCGGTTGAGAAATTATCCAGAACACGAACCTCATCCCCACGCTCTAACAACCCTTCAACAATATGAGACCCGATAAAACCGGCGCCACCGGTAACCAAACATTTACGCATCCGTTTATTTCCCTTTTAAGCCAAAGATTGTTGCCGGCGTCCCCAGGATAATTCGCAAATCCAATAGTATTGTCCTGTTTTTGATGTAATACAAATCATATTCCAGTTTATTTATAGTCTCGTCAACTGTCTCTGGATAACCATAGTTAATCTGAGCCCACCCTGTCACACCGGGTTTAACCAGCAGTCTTGCTCGATAGAACGGCACATCTTTCTGAAGTTTATTTACCAAACTTGGTCTCTCAGACCTCGGTCCAACAAGGCTCATTTCCCCTTTCAGGACATTAATAAATTGGGGAAACTCATCCAGGTGTGTTCTTCTCAGGAATCGACCAATTTTGGTCACCCTCTGATCATTTTCACTGGCCCACTGTGCTTGCCCGTCCGTTTCCGCATCTTTTACCATGGTCCGGAATTTGACGATTTTATATGGTTTGGCGCTCTTTCCCAACCTTTCCTGCCGGTAAAAGATCGGCAGTCCATCGTCCAGGAAAATCAGGGCAGCCACCGGTGGAAACAAGAGCAGATAAATACCTACTCCGATTAAACCGCCAATAAAATCCATAATTCGTTTACTAACATTATACAAACCGCTGACACCAGTATCGTCCACAAAGGAGCGCAGAATCCAATCAGCTTCCAGGATCCTGATCGGTACCTGCTGATTGAGATCTTCATATGCTACTGGCATCCTGATAATATCAACTCCGAGCTCCTGCGCATCAAGCAGCGCCTGAAACGTTTCCCCGTTAATACTTCCACTGATGGCAACGATGATGTCGGATATCCGTTCTGACTGGATAACATCCAGCAGGTCTCTACCGCTGCCAAGCACCTTGTATCCTTCGATTTCCTGATTAAGTTTATCGGAATCATCATCAATGACACCGATCATAAAATAAGGTTTGGGGTCAAGGGAATTAATGGACTGAAGCAGAATCTTACCGGATACTCCTCCTCCTACCAGGAGAACCCTGCGTAAAAATTGATCCGAGGTCAGAACTCTGATATAAAAAAACCGCCAGATCAGCGTAAATACCACTGAGCTAAGGATGAAGACTGCCACTCCGATTCGCGGCAGGGATTCCGGAGGCGAGGTAAAGTATACACCCAGATAGAGGATCGAACCGATCACAGCCGCTGTTCCTACACTTTGTAAAGTATGATTCCAACTGCTTGCTTTTCTAACATCATAGATCTCTATTAATAAGAAAAGCCAGATTAGCGGTAAAAAGAAGAACCATCCCGGTACTCGCTCTAAAATGAACGGTATTGAAAAACCCAGATACTCTACCTGGTTGCCCCAAACAAATAACGCCGCAACCAGCGCTAAGAATTCTGCAATTATGTCACCATTCAGCAGCATGACCCGCCGCTCTACAAAGCGGAATCGCCAGCGGTGTTCCTTTTGAGCATCATATGATGTATTCATAAGTTTTATCTCAAATAATTAATCTGCCTGTTTCCTGAATATTTTATCAAAAGAATAAGCAAATAAGCTCCACAAAAAACCAGAACCCCAGGAAAAATGCATAGTGGCAATCGCCAGCGGTACACCCAGCCCCAATAAAAGGCTCTTTTTATCTATGCCAGAACCTATCCCCGCAAGAATCAGAGCACCGCTGTAGATAACAGCTTCCACTACCAGGAGCCATCGGGCAGCGGGAAACCAAATTGAGAAGATTCCCAATACCAGCCAGGAAAGAACAAATAACCCGGAAGTCTGCCGCCAGCGGAATGTCTCCGGATACCGCAGCAGCATTCTCAATTTCCAATACCCATACCGCCAATATTGAAAGGACAGTTCCCTGAGTGTCGAACGGGCAATATAATTGGCCTGAATTGCCGGATCTAACCAGATCTTTCCTCCAGCTTTACAGATCCGGACATTAAACTCATAATCTTCATTCGCCAACAGGTTTTCATCAAAAAGACCAATCTTATCAATTAATTCCGAGCGGAAGGCTCCAAAGGCAACTGTTTCCACTTCTCCTGGTTCAGAACCAATCCGGTATCTGGCATCACCGACTCCCAACGGATGACCAGCAGCAATGGCAATCGACTGTGAAATCCAGCCTTGGCTGGCAGCCTGAATTAAAATCACTCCCCCGATATTATCACCCAGCCCAGCTTCAAGCGCTTTTATACAGCGGGTAATGTAATCCGGATGGGGATTTGAATGGGCATCCAGGCGTATGATATATTCTCCATTCGCAGCCTGAATTGCCTTGTTCAGTCCGGAAGGAATGGTTTTCTTCTGGTTATCAATTACCTTGAGCTGAAGATCCGGAAATTCATTTGCGAAATCGGTTATTTTCTCCCTGGTAGCATCCGTAGACATCCCATCCGCAATGATTACTTCAATTTCATCTCTGGGAAAAGATTGTTTATAAATCGCAAACAGCAGATCAGTAATTGAGTCCTCTTCGTTATAACAGGGAATGATCACAGAAACCGTCATAATAGATCCGGCTCCTTTCGCCTGACAGAAACTGTAGGATCATCTGATTTTACAATAGGCAGGATTACTTCAAAAACCGAACCTACACCCACTGTGCTTGTTACTGAAATTCTGCCATCATGGGCCTGTACAATCTGTTGAGCAATCGCCAGCCCCAATCCCGTTCCCACCTCTCCATCTGTTTTCCTGGATTTATCGATTTTATAAAATCGCTCAAATATCCTGGTGAGATGTTCCTCCTCAATCCCTTCCCCGCAATCACGGATTTGAATCCGGGCAAATCTTTCCTCATTCCAGGCATTAATATGAACGATTTCTTCCGGCGGCGTATTTTTAATCGCATTATCAACCAGATTCGTAAATACTTGCGCCAGCCGGTCTTCGTCTCCGATACAGGTTGGCATGGGTTTTACGTCCAGAGAAAGGTGTACCCTGGCTTCTGCGGCTTGCGGGATCAATTGATCCACCACCCCGCTGAGAATTTTATTCAGATCCAAAGCACTTCTATCCAGAACTATCGTTCCTGCATCAAACCGGGCCAGATCCAGCAGATCTACCACCAACCGGTACATTCGGTCAGATTCTGTCTTGATGATTCCAGCCGCTTTCTGAAGAGATTGCTCAGAATCTACAGTGCCATCTAGGATCGCCTGGGAAAAACCCTGGATTGACGTTAATGGCGTCTTAAGTTCATGAGACACATTAGCGACAAAATCCCGCTGAGACTGCTGGGTGATTTGAACCCTGTTAACCATTTCGTTGTAGGCCCCTGCCAGGGTTTTTACCTCATCAGGACCATGAAGAGGAATTTGCCGGAATTCCCCTGCAACGACAGCTTCTGATGCCCCCTCTATTTCCTTCAGGGGAGCTGTAATCCAGCTGCCCATCCAGGCTGCAAACATGATCGCCAGCACAAAAGCTACCAACCCTGCTCTGAAGAATGGTGGTAAAAAATCATCCTTTAAGGTTTGTCTGAGCTGAAGACTCTTTAATAGCTGAATTCCTCCCCGGCGCGGGGTGGTAAGCACCAGGGTGTCTCCCTTTGGGGATACCCAGGAGACATAAAGCCAGGTTTTCCCATCCAGGTCATTGATCCTTCCCTGGGTTGGTGGATTCTGGTCGTTAACTGGCCACAAAATGGAAAATTCTTCCGGTTCCGTATCGAGGAGCAGTTTTCTTTTCGGGCTGAATAACAAAAGCCGGATTGTGAGTGATTCGCTTATCCGATCAAAATATTCCTGGTTCTGCCTTAATGAAAGGCTGCGGTTATTCAGCTGGCGCTGGATAAAAGTTAAAGCAATATCCAATCTCTGGATTGCCTGCCGGTCAATAATCGGATTGCGTATGACGTAAATTAATAACCCCAAACCCAGAATGCTCAATATTAAGAGAATGATAATGGCATAGGTCAACCAAAGACGAGCTCGGAGCGAATTAAACATGGATCAGGACTTAACCCTTATTTCTAATGACAGCGGTAATCCTGCTTAACGAGAGAAAACAGTTAATTTCATTTGACAACCAATTTATATCCAACACCAGTAAATGTTTCAATTTTTACCCCGGAATTCTGGATTTTCTTCCTTAAGTGGCCGATATGAACATCAACTGTTCGGGTATTGCCGTAATAATCATAACCCCAGGCCAAATCCAACAGCTGATTCCGGCTCAAGACAATGCCGGGATGCCTTGCAAGAGTAAGCAGCAAATCAAATTCCTGAGTCCTGACTTCAACAGGAACCCCATTAATTGAAACATCCCGTCTGAGCGGATCAATGTGTAAGTTTCCTACCTGGACAGGTGTATTCTCAACCGGGGGTGAGTCCGCTTTGCCTCTGCGCAGAATAGCCTTCACCCGGGCGACCAGCTCCCTGGGATTAAAGGGTTTGGTAAGATAATCATCAGCGCCCAATTCCAACCCCAGAATTTTATCAATATCCTCATCCCGGGCAGTCAGCATCAGGATAGGAACCGGATTTTCTTTTTGCCGCAGCCTGCGGCAGACTTCCAAACCATCCACTTCAGGCAGCATAACATCTAAGACGACCAGATCCGGACGGTGCTGCTCTACTGCCTCCAGGGCCGATTTTCCATCGGCTGCCGAAACAATTCGAAAACCCTCACGTTCCAGATATATCTGAGCGAGTTCAATGATATTCGGTTCGTCATCAACCAAAAGCAGCAGTTCACCGGTCATAAGCGAAAATCTTTTTACGTTTCATAAATTATTGAGGGTGATTAATCATTCCAGCAACGCGACAGCTTCTATCTCGACTGCCCCATCTTTGGGGAGCCGGGCGGCCTGGACAGCAGATCTGGCTGGATAATCCCCGGTGAAAAATTCTCCATAGATCGCATTCATAACCCCGAAGTCATTCATATCCCGTAAAAAAACTGTGGTTTTAACCACGGATTGAAGCGAAGATCCGGCTGCTTCCAGCACAGCCTGGAGATTAAGCAGCGCCTGGCGAGTTTCAGCCTCAATGCCTCCGGGAACAAATTCGCCGCTTTCCGGATCAATACCCAGTTGTCCAGCGGTGAAGATCAGATTTCCCGCTTTTACAGCAGCAGAATAGGGACCAATCGCCCTGGGAGCCTTCTCAGCTACTACAATCTCTTTTTTTGCTGCCATGAATAAGCTCCTTTTTCAGACCTCTTTATGCTCCTAAATTAACCAACTGGTATCCGCATTTAGTATACCTCATTTGCCCGTATTCCACCTTTGCGCCCAAACTCGAGCTCTGGTATATCTTATTGGCTATGCGCAAAGAAAGGCTGCAATTTTGGCAATATTTGCAGCCTTAAAAAATACTCGGATTCAAAAATAATCAGCAAGCTTTAGCGTTCTGCAGCATTTTCACAGAGAATTTCCACCTGATTATCGCAGGTAACATAACAGATATCTCGCGTAGAGTTAGCTGCCACTACTGTTGAAGTCCAGGGGAAAGGTCCCGGCAAAACAAGAGAAGGATATGTTTTTTTCATAGATTCTTGATACCAATCGTAATGCAATAAGTCTGTGGCTAGCACAACCAGGTCAGCCCGTTCATCAAGAGCGTAATGAAAATACCATAAAGAAAAAATGGCTTGATCTCCCTCGGCAAAAACAATTGCATTCTCCGGTGCTACCCTGAAAACTTCTTTAGCAAAATCCCCGGCACTGGTATCCTGGGATGCATCAACATTTTCCCAGTTACCAATAACCCCAACAACTAAATTTATAATCAAGAAAGATAAAAACAACACCCGCAAAAAAGCTTTCTGTTTTTTTAGGTAGCTAATACTAAGACCCACGCAAATCCCGATCCAAATCGAAAACGAGATAATGGTAGGGATAAAATAAATATATGAATCCGAAGATTGATAAATAAGGGCTGTAATCCAGAATACTGCTCCAATCCAGATGGTTAAAATGTATAACTTTGAAGTTTTGTAGAAAAAGATCAGTCCTATAAAACCCAGAATAATTCCTATTAAACCAAATTGCTGTAAGATTAAAGATGCGCTAGCTTCTATCCGCGTCCCTAGAGCAGCGAGCGTATTTTGTAAATAATAGGCGCGGTACATCTTCCCTGAAACTAACCACCAGAAATTTTCCAGGTTGATTGGATTTCCCCAATTAATTATTGGACCCTTCAAAGCCCGCAAGGGAAGCAAAATATAAACTAATGATCCCCCAAGGGTCCAGACCCCTTGCCGGCCAGCAGATTTCCAATTTATGCTTAATTTTTTTATTGCACTTGCTGACCCTGGTGTTGATGAATTATGATTTAGGGAGTTTAGGGCTAAAGCACAAGGAATCATCAAAATAGCCGTGAGGTGATTAGCTACAGCCAGTCCATAAACCAGCCCTCGCCAACTATTAAGTTTTAGCTGTTGAGAAATCGTCTTTTCTGGAATTATGGTCAAATATACAATAAGCACTATCAGAAAAGCATGCAAAGTATATACTTCTGTAATGATAGCCTGAGACCAAAATAAAGGCGAAAAACCTATTGCATATCCTGCGCTTAACCCCGCGATACAGGCTATATAATAGATGTTTAGTTCTGCAAGAAGATATCGGACAACAATTGCATAAACCAGCAGAGCAGTCAGAATAGCAAAAAACACCGACATTAAGTTTGTCCGAAAAGCCAACGAGTCAACCGGAAGTAGTTGAAAAAAATGAGTTAAAAGAAGATATAGTGGATAACCAGAAGGGTGAGCAATTCCATTTGTCGCCGCCGCCGTTATCAGGTCGCCTCCGTCTGAGCCTCTATTTGCCCAAGTTAAATCTGGAGCTATGGTGCTCATATAAATATAAGCAAGAGAGATCAGCAAGAGTATCGGCGGTATCGCCCTCAGAAAAACATTTTGTCGCTTCATATCTATTTGACTAAAAATAATGAGAGACCTCCAGTTTGAGGGGTCTCTCATCAGTAATTAGAAAGTTACCTTTGAAGTAGGGATAGGTGGTTGAATAGATTATAAATCTATTTTCCTGATGGGACATAAACACCGGTGAAAAATGCAGGCGCACACGCCTCTCCCTCTTCCACTGTTGTTTCAAGCGGCTCCCAAGATGAAGTCTGATCAGTGCGGTCGGCTAAATAGTAATAAATAGTCATCTCTTTACCCGGTTGAGCGGCAAAGCAGATTTCCCAGTCACCTTGTTCTGCGAATTTCTCCCACCGCGTGAGCTCAGTCTCCTTATAATGCAAAACTTGACATCCTGGCACATAAAGCAATCCAGCATCTTCAGGAAACTCATCGAATCCCGAATAATCATAATCATCCAATGGACCAGGATCAAACCTAAGAGCGTCCGCAACAAGGACATGATCTGATTGATAAGATTCATAATACTCGGCAGTAAATTTGCAAACTCCACCTACTGAATATGTTCCAGATTCTGTGATAGTGATTATTGGAGGGGGCGGTAAAACAGAGCCGTCCTCAGTAAAAATCTGGATTTCCTCTGAGCTTTCGTATTCTCGCACAATATTTTCATCAATATCACTTCCAACCGTGTACTCCCCAGTATATAGGGCAGTCGCACAAGCTAACCCTTCCTTATGCGTAGTTTCCAATTCTATCCAAACTTGGGAGTTAGTAAAAGGTTCATCATGATAATAATAAACAGTTAAGTCTATATCAGGACGTTCAGCAAAACACACTTCCCAACTCCCCTCTTCTTCACTCATCTCTTTTTTAATCTCATCATCTTTATAATGCACTACATGACAACCAGGAAGATACAAATCACCTTCGTATCCAAAAGGAATTTTGCGGGAAAAATCTACGAGTACTTCTGCGTCTACTAAATCTTTTAGACCGGTTTCTAATTTGTAGTTAACATCTAGCGTACAAATACCACCAATATTATATATCCCTGATTCAGTGATGGTAATAGAAGATGGATCAGAGGATTGGCGAAGTATGATAGATGGAGCTTGTTCTATCGTATCTGGAGACTTTCCAGCCCAAGCAAATTCGCTTTTAGCCAACCCAACGACCAGGACAAGAGCAAAAATGACTGCTATTTGAATGTACTTTTTCATAACAAGTTCTCCTATCGGCTTTTTCGCCGTAAATCTGTACTTGGGGCGCAGGCGCAAGTGCCGCCTGCACTGATCTTGTCGAAGTGAAACTAACAATGGGTAAAAATAGCTGTTTCGCGATTTCGCGATTTCGATACGCTCCTCTAAGTGCATTCGGAGCTGCTCAATCACCAGTTTAATGGACACTGTCGGGTAACTAGCTAAATTATAGCCTGATAAAAAGCAAAATCTCTTCGGATTTTGAACGGGTTTATGGAATATAAAACACAATCTCTATTTCACAATCTTCTTTCAGGTTCGTCTCTATCAAAATATTACTGCCTTGAACGATAGCCCCTGAGGGCACAGATTGAATGACTGCATTATTTGGAATATGTACTCGAATTTTGGCTGGCACAGCTAAAGTTCCCGGTTGCTTTTGTATTCTCAAACTATATACCAAATTTCTTGAATCTGTTTGAGTTTTCAGGATATGAACCGGAAGAATAAACTTAAAATTCGTAGCCACTGATTGCCCGCCTGGCACAACCTTTAAAACCCCGAATCCCTCCACCCCGTCAATTTCTTCATCTAAAATATCTACCTGGGCAGGGACTGCTTGCCTGCGTATCATCCAATCAGCCGGGATAGCTTGGGGGGTAGCCTCTTGCAGGCTTGTACCAGCAGCTGTATATACCCGCATATAATCCCAATAACAGCGATCTATAGGATATTTTTCCTGCCCTTCAAGTGTGATTCCATGCCATTGAATACAAGGAACTTTGTTATCCGAGTTGTTTTGATGAAAAACTGTCAGATTACTTACAGGTTTTACCAAATCCGTGAGATCAACATCATAAGCCAGGCGGGTTTGAATTACTGCATTAGTTTTATTAAACCCGATATTAGAATCTACAACCATCAAAAAATCACCATCCCCAGCTCGCACAGCCCCATCCCAGCCTCGACGAGCAATTAAGGAGGTCAGAGAAGGATTATCCAATTGCAGCAATAAATGACCTTCATCCAGTATATTAATTAAAACATCTGCAAATTTCTCCCACTGAACATCACCTGCAAATATTTTTGTCATCAGTACAGCAGCAATATCATTGATAAAGTCCTTGTTGCTCCAATCTGGATTATCAAGATCCTCTTCACCTTGGGTTTTTTCAGAGCGCATATATGAGATTATATTGTCTGGACCAAGAGGATAAGGTGCATTTTCTAATTCAATTGGTCCCAATACAGACAGAATCTCAACCAGCATTTGTTGGTCGAAAGCAATTACGCCATCCACTGAATGGTTTCTAACATAAGAGTACAGATGCTCAGCATACAAAGCAGACGTAGGAAAATCGGGAGACCAGTTTGCATCACGAAAAACCAGGACAGGGCTGTTCATATATTGTCTGAGCTGCCAGGGTGCAACGGGATAAGGCTTTTCCCAATTGTCCAAATCCCCTGAGTTTTCAAAATTCATTCCGCCGACTTCGCCATTTTCTAAAAGAAGCGTGCCAGCGGCAGTGATAAAACCGCCCGTAGGGCGTAATTCATCTTCATTTTGCACAAGCAATAAATATGTTTTTGGTCCTTCACTCGTTGCACCCATTAAGCGGGGAAGCTCTCTAGCAACAGTCAGCGCATCACCCACCAAAATAAATAGCGGGTCAATCTTATTGATTAGCAGGTCGTGTATAGAGGTGGATAAACAGGGGTCATTAATATCTTCTCTTGCTGTTTGCGCTACCTCAAAAAAGTTCTGGGCTTTCGAAAATTGGGGTTGTGCCTGAACAAGAATTTCAGTCAAAGCCGCTAGATTTAGACCAGCTGGATTCGCCTCATACATTTGCAAAAGCGGTAGAGAAACTTGATAACCCTCGACACCAAGATCTGTTAGAGAAGCCGCCAAATCCAGCATAGATTGTGAGGAAGCTATTTCGCATCCATATTCTGGCACCCAGCTCAGGTAGGGAGCAATCCCCAAAAGGGGCTCAACTTCTTTTCTAAAAACGCCCAAACGATCCTGAAGAGTTTCAAGCATCGGACCGGCTTCTTTCAGCTCGTCTAATCCGGGCGAAGAATCCATAATCTCTTTTAATTGGATTAGATCTTGAAAAACAGGCATTCCTCTTTCATAGATACGAAAAACTTTCCGCCCTCCAGCTAATAACAATCCAATAATAAAAATCCCCAATAAAACCCGGAAAACTCTTTTGCGATTTCCCTTTTGCACGTCTAAAACAGGCTCTTCTTCTAGCCGGTCTGAGCTATCCGCTAAAGATAAAGCCAGATGCTCCTCACGCGCCTGAATGATTTTGAGCAATCGCTGCAGCCCTTTTCTGTGCCAATCGCTGAGTGTGCTGGCGGGAATGGTTTCATATTCATCACCAATTAACAGATAAGATTCAATTTCTATTTCTGATACTTCCCTTCTGTTTTCATCCCCATACACAAAAAATAAAATACTCTCGTCAATCTTTGCGGAAGCATCCCGAAAAGATGGGGGGACGGGAGTACCCCGGAAAATTGGCGTAAAGTATTCAGCCGCTAAAAAACCAAATACACTCCAACGCGTATCCAACCGTACGCCGCGCCTGGCAGGAGAGGAAGGCATCATCTCTCGAAAGAGTTCCCCTATTGCCATCAGTAATTGGCTTCCCGCGTTTAAGTTTGGGTGACTGTCTGCAAACTCACCCACAAAAAGGCTTTCTGTCCACGAATGCGAAGCTAATGTTTCTGAGTCGTGGATAGATTCAAGTATTTCTTTTAGGGCCTCAGTGTTCATTTTTGGCATAGAAATTATGTTTTTTGCGGACTTAAAAAACCGCGTCCCACTTGAATTTTGACTTGAACCCGTTTAATGAGCGGATATTATGGATAGAAACTGCTTTGTGTTTAACTTTGCCTTGAGTTGGGGATCGGGCCCAATTTCAGGTCAGGTTCGAGCCGGGCTGGGAGGGGAATACCAGTCAAGGGGGCAGGCGAATCCAGCAGGTCAATATTTGCGCTGGCATCTTCCGGGTTCACCTGATAACCAGCCCTGAAAACGAGCTTTTAGGGCATTCATTTGCCCCTCGTGAGATAATTACCAGACCTTTTCAGGGAATAATTTCCTGGTTGGCAACCAGAGTACGGTAGTAAGGGGAGTTTTTCAGAAGTTCTTGATGCGTGCCAATGGCAACTAATCGTTTTTCGTTGAGCAACAAGATCCGATCTGAGTTTTGAATTGTTGAAAGCCGGTGGGCGATGATAAAGGTGGTTTTTTCTCGCACCATTTCAGGTAACCGATCAAAAATTGTTTTTTCCACCAGGCTATCCAGCGCTGAAGTGGGTTCGTCCAGCACTAAAATATCGGGGTTTTTGATTAACGCCCGGGCGATGGATAGTCGTTGTTTTTGCCCCTCCGAAAGATTAACACCGCGTTCACTAACAGGTGCGTCGTATCCATTTGGCAAGCTGCTGATGAAGTCATGGATGCCAGCCACTTTCGCGGCGCGGATAATTTGTTCATCACTGGCTTCGGGATTGCCGTAGCGCAAATTATCGGCAACGGTTCCAGATAAAAGCAAGGTGCTTTGTGAAACGTAGCCAATACGCTGCCGCAGGGAGTCCAATTCAAATTCAGATGCAGGGTATCCATCCAGAAAGATTTCGCCCCCGGTAGGTTGATAAAAGCGTAAAATTAAGCTCACCAGGGTAGTTTTGCCTACGCCGCTGGGTCCTACTATGGCTACCTGTTCTCCAGAATCGATCTGAAATGAAACTTCCTGCAGCACAGTTTCTTTACCGTCATAGGAAAAGGTCACTTTCTCAAAATCAACCTCGCCCCGCAGGCGTTCTATTTTTTTACCCTCTCCCTGATTAGCCTCAGGAACAATATCATACAAAGCAGATACGCGTTCCAGAGAAGCCAGCGCGTTTTGCAATTGCAGGTTGGCACTGGCTAAAAACTGGGCTGGACCATAGACATATCCCAAATAAGACTGAAATGCCAGTAAAGAACCCAGTGTCCATTCGCCTTGAATGATCCAGTAGGCGCCAATGATCAAAACGACAGCACGCGCTATTTCGGGGAAAAAGCTGATTACCATGCCAGCAATTGAGTTTACAGCAACCTGCTCCAAACGGACTTGCAGGGCTGCGCGCAGTTTATCCATTAAACCGCGCATGGTGCGCCCCTCTGCTGAATAGGCTTTGATCAGATCGGTTGAGGAGAGCGTCTCTTGCATGGCGCGGCTGACCTCAGCCTGCTCTTCCATGCCCTGATGCCCCAGGACCCGCATCCGGCTGGAGAATAAACGCACGGCGAATATCAAGCCGGGCAAGATCACCAGGGATGCCAGTGCCAGCCGCCATTCCAGATATACCAGGAACACCACGCCGCCCAGAAAACGCAGCGAGGAGCTGACAATGGCAACCAGGGTGCTGGAGAAGAACCAGCGCAGCCCGTTGACATCTGAAAGCAGGCGCGACATCAAGTAGCCTGTTTCTTTGTGATCAAAAAAGGCTTTAGGCAGGCGCAGGGTACGGGAAAGCAGGTCTTCCTGAATATCGAGCAGGACTACCTGTTCAAAACGAGTGAAATAATAAGACTGCCAGGCACTGACCAGCATGGCGAGCAGTTTTACCGCTACCAGCAGTGCCGCCACCCCAAACAGCAGATTCATTTGCTGTCCTATAATCACTTCATCAATCAGATAACGATTGATCAGCGGCAGCGGAAAACTGAGCAGGGAAGAAAGCAGAATCAGCAGCGCCCCCAGTGCCCCTTTGCGCCAGTGCCGGGAGACGAAAGGACGCAGGTTCTGGAGGTTAGCCCGAGCACCAGCATAACCCCGCTCTCCAACCAACCGATCATCTGGCTGGGTACGGGAAAGTCCTTCTTTTAGATAGGTAAACCAGCTGTTCATATTTTTGGAAGTGCGTTCATTCATTCCCCCGCAAACGCAGAAAGTACCAAGCGATCCCCCGTTTACTTCTCGCCATCAGGCCGGGGGACAAACAGATCATAGGGCTTAAGGCACTCAAATTGACCTTGTTGGGGCCGCCAGAGTGCCACGGTGCGCTCCTGAAAAGTGGTCTTGACCAGCGGACCATCCGGGGTATTCAGATGCATAACCTTTAGATAAGGGGAGAACCAGCGACCGAGAATTTGGCGAATCAGAGCGCAATTGCGGATTAAGTTGTATGGTTTCCAGAAAAGACGCCTCAGCCGCCTATCTGTCCAGCGCGCTCCCCACCCAAACCGCGCTAACCACAGCCCCCGCCTACCGCCTGCAACAGGTATGAGGCGGCCTTGATCTTCAAGAATTTCTACCCGCCCAATCAGGTGATCTGGCAAAACAGGGCTGAGATCGTAGAGCCGATTATTATCACCACGAGTGATTAAGCCCCTGTCTGAGATAGAGACGACACGATGAACCGTGGGGATATTTCCGGATGAGTTGTCGAATACAATCACGTCACCCGGGCTGATGTCACTGGCATCTGGACGGGTGTAAAGCAGCTGCCCGGGGTGAAAAGTCGGCGCCATGCTGGGCCCGTTGTATACAAAACAACGAGTCAATCCCGACTCTCTTGCCCAGGAATGGATTACCCTGGCATCAATCAGGGAACTGTTCATCGATAACCTTCCAGAACTCAGCTGATTTGCGGAAGTGGAGTTCGTAGCCGGGAGTGCGGCGGGCGATGTCGGCAGCAATGCCAAATGAACGCGGCAACAGTTCGGCAGGAAGAGGCAACCCCATAATCTCATAATGCCCTTCAAGCAAGAGCCGAGCGACTTGTGTCCTCGATAAAGATACTAGTCGATCTTCTCGAGCTTGTTCTAAGGTAAAAATAGCACGCAGTGGAATACTAGATGATACGACATTGTGACCCCATGCCTCGGCAGTAAACGCGCCACTGTAAAGACGGTGTACAACGACCTGATCTTCATCAAGCACATGCCCCCCTTGCTCCTTACTCAGCGTGGAGATGGTGCTTTTTCCTGAACCCGAAGATCCAACAAATAAAAACAGTTCACCCTTGCGAATCACACCCGCCGCGTGAAGTGGCAGGTTGTTTTGCTCAATCTGCCAAATGTTCGACAAGTAGTTTATAAAGAATAATGGTATGCCAAACCTTTCATGTCCCGTGAGCAATATAAAAAAACGATCAACTGCACTATTCTCTCGAAATCGCAACAATCTCCGGTCAAGTGGAAAGAGAAATTTGTCAGTCTGTATTCTCCTTGCCCGTGAATCTGGCGAGAAAAAAACTTCGCCGAACCGCATAATTCTACGATACGCCTCCTGATAATGCAATGATCCAGTAGCCGAATCACAAATGCACTGCCATGCTCGGTGAAGAGACATCAATACTTGGGCATCCTTCTCCGCATTGATTTTATCCAATTCCGGGCAACCCGCATCAATGATAGTTACCTGATAGGGACAGGGGTTAGCACGTCGACGCAGGATTCTATAATGAAGCAGAGCAGTATTACTGGTGGTTGCTTCAAAGCGCGCAAGAGCTTCGATTGCTGAGTGCGAGTAACAGCGAAAATGCAATACACACCTCCGTTTACCTGGCTTCTAGCCAGCAGTTCCTCCTACACTACACCAATTTGTCACAACCGCCCCTACAATACAGCCTGCCACAATTTGGCCAGTCCAACAAACGCCACCATCTGCCGAATAACCAAATATGCAGTCCTCGAAACCTTTAGGTTGTGCGACACTTCCAGACATACATCTTCCTTCAGCATGTGGCATGCCACTCAAATCTCGGGCGATCGGCTGCACGTATTTTCTTTTCTCGGTAACATTCATAATCACAGGAACCTCCATATCGTTTATCTTTACTTGAAGAGTACAATTTGCTCTCGAAGACGGGAAGAGGGAAAGCATCCATTCTCGCTAGCCTCCTGGCAGAACCAAAATGGACTAGTCAAATCACGTGTACGGAAATAGTTATTGGCCGGACAGGCGCCAAGGCATATATCACGATGGATGCAATTACTACAAATACCTCTCAATTGATCGGGGATATTTTCCCTAATCTCATGCAAGACAGGATGAGTTTGCCATACAGAACTTACTAAATCTACACCTAGTTGCCCGTAAATCAAGTCAGGTTCATCTACGCCAATACCACACATAGCAAGCTGACCGCTGGGCAGAATACCTAGGATATTGTGAATATGGCAGACTCCAATCCGATTTAGCAAGTGCGCAATGTTTTGCATAGCAGGGGGCCAGCTATAGTACAAAGGAACCGTAGTATGTTTTTGCAGGTCGCCCTCCACCCACTTGCCCAGTTCAATCAGTCGCCGGACGTCAAGCACCTGATCCCGCTTGGTCATCAATTCGCCTCGGCCACTAGGCTGAATGAGGTTGAACTTTACCGAGCTGGCTCCCAACTCCTCGGCTAGGCGCACCAAGGCTTCTATTTCATCTACGTTCCCTTGATGGATACTCATAATGATTTGCGGGTGGTAGCCCACCTCGACTAAGTAACAAATTCCCTGCACCGCCTTCTCAAAGCTGCCTTTCACACCACGAAAGGGATCGTGTGTCTCCGGCGTAGCTCCATCCAGACTGACTGAGATGTGAGATAAAGAGCTTTTCTCTTTGAGATAGCGTGCCAGTGAGTTGGTCAATAATATACCATTCGTCTCAATGGTCATTCCCAGTTCTTTTTCTTTGAGTAAATCTACAAACTTAATAAAATCGGGATGCAGCAGCGGCTCACCGCCGGTCAACTTAACCTGGCTCAATCCCAGCGGCAGCCCTTCATCAACAGCCAGCGCAAAGAGGTCGTAGTCAAGGTGCCCGCCAGTACCGCCGTTGCGCTGGAATTTCGGCGACAACCAGCAGTGCTGACAGGACAAATTGCAACCAGCGGTCATGTAGACATAATAACTGTTCAGCAGCGGTACCCCTTCGGGTAAATCCAAAGAGAGGGCCACTTGTTTTGTGGCCAGGATGGGGTCACACAGGGTCATAGGCTTCTTATCCTAGATGGATACGATAGCAACTCATCGGATCGCGGGCATTCAACTTGCCTGTAGCGTTTATTGCCATACCCGGGCAACCAGCAGTACAAAATCCGGCATAGACACAATCATGGCAGGTATCCAACGTCTCTGTTGGAATTGATCGTCTCTCTCGAACAGCATTAATTGAGGGATGATTTAGCCACATTTCCTGCAAATCACCCTCACCGATTACACCCATCGGCAGAGAAGGAAGCAAAGTGCAGGGCAGGAGGGTACCATCGTGGTTAACACTCATCTTATTAAATACCCCGCCGCAGGCAGCCAGCGTTCCCCGCCCAGGTTTGCCTGTCTCGCCGCGCGCCATTCTGGCTTGAATATCGGCTAGTTCCCGGGCCATGGCCAGGGGACCAGCTTGAGCACTGATGCGCCCCTGATAATTTTCGTTGAGCGCGACCAAAATGTCCATAGCTTGCTGGCGCTGTTCGCGGGTCAAAATTACACTTTCACCGGTGCATTTTCCCGATCCCATGGGAAAAGCCTCATTGGTGCCGAAGCTGGGCAATCCTACATCTTCCAGCAGCAGGCGGGCGATATTTTCCAGATCATCTACGTTGTGCTTGTTGATGGTTACCCGCACGGTAACTGGAAAATCGTTTTCTGCCAGCAGGCGCAGCCCGCGTAAAGCCCGGTCAAAACTTCCCGGGCGGCTCTTATTGTGAATTTCAGCGGTAGAGCCATCAATTGACACTTGAATCGAGTTCAATCGCGTCCGGCGTTTGCCAATCTCAAATTGCGCCAAGATCTGCTCGGTAATTAGTGTGCCATTGCTCAATATGCTGTAGCGCATCCGGTTGGCGATGATGCCGTCAATCAACTCGAATAAATCCTGGCGAGTGAAGACTTCTCCACCAGTCAGGGAAACATCCATCACGCCCAGGCCCCCAAGCTCCTCAAAAAAAGCCAGCCAGCGTTCAGTGGGTAAATCGCTGCCAGCAGTCATCTCGTCGGCGTAAAAACAGTATTTGCAGGACAGATTGCAGCGCCCCGTAAGGGCAATATCCACACTGCGGGGAGTTGACATTAGTTGATTATCGCTCATGCCCCGTTATTTCTCCTCTTCTGATTCTTCTACGGTGCCGATAAAACCTGTTTTTACCATCACCTCGATAAACTCGTTTACATCTTCCGTTATCTGATCGGCAGGAGCATCTTCAAAAGCATCTTGCATGGCGGCAACAATTTCGTTCAGATTTTGGGTGCCATCGCATTTTTTCCAGATAAACAAACCTGTAGTATTGATGACTTTTACCTGATTGGTATCTGGATTAAATAATAGCCCCCCGTCCTCATCTTCCTCGCGCAAACCAACATCGGGGTTAATAATATAACAGGATGAGGCATTTAGTATGTTGTCCACAGCAGTATTCTCCTTTGAACCCGGACCGGGTTTGATAATTTCAACTATATCCTGGGCGGATAATTGTTCGTATAATGATATTGTATCCTGTACCGCTTGCTCTTGCGTGATTTGAAAACTCTTTTGCAGGAGATCTGCGACCTGCGCGGCATCACGCTGCCCGTCAGTGAACTCCAGGATACACCCCGCGGTTGGATTCAATTCCAGAAGGTGGCGATCCTTAAGACGCAGCACGAGCGCGCCGTCTTCGAACCCCTCCATCACTACCTGGGAGCGCAGGCGAAACACATTCCGGGACTGGTCAAATGAAGTATTTGTCATCTCAGGTATGCGTGTTTCTTAAACACTCTCCCCGTTAAAGCGGAGGAGATTCCCGGTCCATGAAACGCGCTTGCCGCGGCAAAGGGAGAAAGATAGCGGTTAACCGGAGAAAGAAATAAAACCAATTTTATCATATCTAGTAGAGAGAATTATCTTTTGACCCCCGCTAAGGGTTAATCTTTTCGGCAGGTACTAATAGCCAGCCCTGAAAAGAGCGACAAGATGGATCCAGCTGGTTGAATTCAATTAATTCTGCAGAAGACACTGAAAGATTTTGAGCCAATTCTTCAAGTGAAATATCCTCTTCGTCTAACAAGACCGGTTTAAACGAGGGCAAGCCATCAATATTTGTCAGGTTTAAGGGAATAACAATGACAAGGTCAGCCCACAATGGGGAAGGCAAAAAGTAATTTACTGCATCAATAGCACTTGGTGTTGTTTCATACCGTTCTGTCAGTACAGTCATACTTTCTCCAGGTGCTACCTTGTGAAGAAGAAAGTTCCTGTTCACACTGCCAAAAGGGCTTTCTAAGGGATATGCACAACGACTCGCTAAGGCTGATTCGGTCTGGGTTGCGGCAATATCTTCGCTTGAGGGGGTTGGCGTTTCTGAAACAATAATTTTTTCAGGGGTGGCTGTAGCTGTCTCTATTACCACTGTCGGGGTATCTGTCTCTATTACCACTGTTGGGGTATTTGTCATTGTTTTTTGGGGAACAACACCACTCATCCAGGCAGGGATAGATGTTTTTTCAACCCAGGAAGGAACCCAATATCCTGAAAAAATCAAGCCCCCGGTAATTAGAAAAGTTAAGACAATTACCACCGTAATCCAGCGGGCAATCCGCTTGCGTGTCCTGCCAACTTCACGCCTGCGCAAATCTTTCGGCAAAGATTTTTTTTGTCCGGTTTCAACAGCTGGACAAAAAACGTGTCTGGTCGTCAGGCAAATTTCTCGTTGATGCTCCAGGCTGGGGCAGACTATTGGTTTTACACTATGGCAATAATTCCACCGGGAAGGATAACCAAGCGCGGTTGCCGGGTCTTCACCCAGGCCCAAATGAGGACAGCGTTTATCTGGGTCATCAGAGAGAGAAGGAACTGCACTTATAAACATCTTATCTGTTGTCTATCCGGGAATGAGCGTAATTTTATTTGACAGGTTATGGTATAAATTTCAGACCTCTTTTTCTTCACTATGCTGACTATCGCCTTTGTAATACTTTGAATAATATTGATAACCTCCATAATAATCTGCTCGATTTCTGGGGATACGATTCAAGACCACGCCCAAAACTCTGGCCTCGGCTCGATTTAATTGCTCAAGAGCGGCTCTTGCATTAGCTATTTTCGTCTTTCCAGACTGGATGACTAAAATCACACCGTCTACCTTGGCTGACAAAATGGTTGCATCAGAAACCATAGCTGGGGGGGTATCTATGATGATCATATCGGTAGCTGAACGGATCTCATCCAATATCTGGTCCATCCGGGTCGACCCCAGTAATTCCGCTGGATTTGGAGGTAAATCCCCACTTGTTATGACCGCTATATTGGTATTCCCTTCACCCGTTTGCTTAACAGATTGCAGCTCTGGATTACCCCGAAAGAGATCGCTCAAACCTGCTTTATTAGGTAAAGAAAGTAAACGATGCACTCTCGGATTGCGTAGATCCGCATCCAGGAGAGTGACACTTCTCTCTCCCTGGGCAATAATTTCCGCCAGGTTGGTCGCTGTAGTAGTTTTTCCTTCGCCAGGACCAGGGCTGGTCACCAGCAAAGTGCGTAATGGCTGATTGACAGCAGCGAACTCTAAATTGGTCCGCAGTGCACGATAGGCCTCTGAAACTTGTGAGCGTGGTTGGGTGGCAACATATACAGCCTCATCACTTTTTGTAGAAACATTCATCACCACAATATAACCAATCACAGGAAGACCTAAATGAGACTCGATATCAGCGGTACTTTTAAGCGTATCATCGAGATATTCAATCAGAAAAGCGATGCCAGCCATGAGCATCAAGCCCACAGCTCCTGCCAACAAAGAGGTTCTAAAGGGCTGCGGCTGCGCGGGGCTGGTGGGAATAGATGCCGCCTCAATTTGAACCACGTTGGGTGTGTTTTGCAAACGCGCCAGACGAATATTTTCCCTGGAAGAGATCAGGTTCAAATATATCTGCTGATAGAGCTGCAAAGTGGACTGTAAACGCTTCAATACAGGATCATCATCTTCAACTCTTGACCCAGAGCCGCCCAGTACAACCAGGTTTGTATAAATTTGCCGGTACATATCCAGCAAGGGGTTAATCTGATCCAAACGCGCTTGCATTTCAGCAACTTTTACTTTGCGTTCCTGGTTCCAGGTCGGGGTATTCAGAACAATATCTGTCTGGAGTTGAGTTACTTCCTCCTGCAAAGGTTCCATCTGTTCGGTGACCAATTCAAGCTGCTCGCCTAAACTCTTGGCAGATATATTATCTAAATCAGCTTGAAGCGAAGCAATTTGTTCCTCGATCTGTGTAATTTGCACTAACAAGCTTTCTTCAGAAGCAGCATACTGCCCGGTTTGGATGGTTTTGTTGTGTTCAATCAATACCTGAACAACGCTATTCGCAATATCAGCAGTCTTTTGAGGATCAGAATCTGTCACCGTAATTGTAATGATCGGAGACTCTGGGTCTACCTGGGACGCGATTTGTCCTCTAAAAACCGGATAGCCCAGATATTCTGAAACACCATCAAAAATCGGTTGAGTTGCTAATAACTGCGAATAGGTTTTGGCTAATTGCTGATCCACAAAACTAGTATATGAATTGGGGTTTATTCCACTGGAAGAACCGCTTACCATAACCTTTGTATTTGCCTGATAAATCGGAGTTTGCCTGCTGCTGAAGAAATAACCTCCAGCCATACCAAGTGCCAATCCCAGGATGCCCAACCAGGCCCAACGCCGAAACAAATAAAAATATTGTCTAATTTCCATTCAAATTGCCTTTTAAGTTCTATGAGTTCCTATAAGCCTGTGTTTAATCCCTTTAGCGTATCACAAAGAGCCTGAATTATAACTGCCACATCTTCATCCTTAAGCATCGGATAAAGCGGCAAACTGACCTCGCGGGAAGCGACTTCTTCGGTTAAACGCAGCGGTCCCGGGGAGAAAGCCCTCTCCTTATACTCAGCAAAATGATGAATAGGCGGATAATGAATACTGGTTTGAATACCTCGCTCTTTCATCTTGCCCATAAATTGCACCCGGTCAATTTCTCCTGGCAATAATACAGGCATGAGATGGCAAGCTGAAACACCAACATGACCCTTAAAAGGGATCTCAACCACAGGAACTAACTCTTTTAACATCTCGTTGTATAAACTCGTCAACTCTCGGCGGCGGCTGTTATTGGCATCTAACTTAGATAATTGCACCCGCCCCAGAGCAGAGCGAATTTCATCCAGGCGGTAATTATAACCCAAATCAACCACATCATAACTAAAGGCATGACCCTGATGGCGATCCCAGGTAACGGAGGTCATCCCGTGTGAACGCAATCGGCGCAAACGCTCTGCCAAATCGTTTTCGTTTGTAACAATCATGCCCCCTTCCCCGGTGGTCATATTCTTATTGGAAAAGAAACTGAAACAACCGGTTTGTCCCCAGGTACCCAACATGCGTTTTTCCAGAGACGAACCAATTGCATGAGCGGCGTCCTCAATCACAACCAGACCGTGCACCTTAGCAATATCCATAATAGCAGGCAGATCACAGGCATATCCGCCATAATGAACAACAATAATGGCCCGGGTGCGCTCAGTGATATTTACCTCAATAGATTCCGGAGAGATATTTAGCGTTTCTTCGCTTTCAATATCGGCAAAGACTGGGACGGCGCCCGTATAGCGCACTGCATTCGCGGTGGCAACGAAGGTCAAAGAGGGCAGAATGACCTCATCTCCTGGTCCAATCCCTGCTGCCACACAAGCCAGATGCAAGGCAGCGGTTCCATTGGCTACCGCAATGGCATGTTTGGCACCTGTATAATCCGCAAACTCTTCTTCAAATTGCCCCGTGACCGCGCCCATCGTGAGCCAGCCGCTTTCAATAACTTTCAAGACTGCATCTGATTCTTCAGACGTAAAATCAATATCAGCTAGAGGAATTTTCCAGGTCATTTATAAACCCTCGGGCAAAAATTGGGAACGCATTTCAGCAAAATCTTTTGCGGCTTGCTCATAATCATTTTCATAGCCCAGATCTTTCCAATAACCATCAAAGGGAAAGGCAATTACTTTTTCGCCCCCGGCAATCAGTTTAAGTACCAGGTCAGGGAAATCCAGATACTCGTTATGGGGGATATAGTGAAGAACACGAGGTTCAAATACATAAACACCCATACTAACCGTGTAATCGATGCATGGTTTCTCAATATAACCGGTGATGTCATAGCCGCCATCCAGCTGCACCACACCCAGATTGATTTTTACCTGGCGTTTATGAACAGCGATGGTTGCCGCGCCACCCTGCTCTTTGTGAAAGGCAAATAAGTCGCCCAAATCCAGGGTGGTCATCACATCGCTATTGGTAACAAAAAAGGTCTCATCCAGTCCGTCTATAAGTGAAAGAGGTCCGGCTGTTCCCAAAGGGGCATCTTCATAACTGTAAGAAATATGCAAGCCCCACTTTTCTCCATCATTAAAGAAAGTGCGCAGCAGCTCAGACAGGTGACCCACAGCAAGGACAATTTCACCTACCCCTGCTCGCCCCATCTGCCACAAGAGGATTTCCATTATCGGCATATCCCCAATCGGCATCAGCGGCTTGGGGAGAATATGTGTATAGGGGGCCAAACGAGTACCTTTGCCCCCGGCAAGAATGACCGCTTTCATAACTTTCTCCTAAACTTGATATCTATCACTTTGATAAAGTCCTTGATGTTTCTCGATCCATTCAATGGTCTTTCGTAACCCTGTATTTAAATCAATCTGCGGCTGCCAGTCCAGTTTCTTTTGGGCCAGGGAATTATCCGCCAGCAGCTGAAAGACTTCCGATTTTTCTGGCCTTAGCCTTTTGGGATCTACAACTATTTTAACAGGTCTGCCAATTTCCTTGATAATCTTTTTTGCCAAATCCCCGATGCTTATCTCTGAGCCTGTTCCCAGGTTATAGGTCCCCCCCTCTACCCCATTCGCCTCAGCGCCTTTCAAAAACCCGGAAACAGTATCATCCACAAAAGTAAAGTCACGGGTTGCGTTCAGGTTCCCCAGTCTAATTGTATTCTGCCTGAGGGCCTGGGTAATAATGGTCGGGATAACCGCCCGGGTTGATTGGCGGGGGCCGTAAGTGTTGAAGGGGCGAATGGTCAGGGCAGGTAATCCATAAGAGCGGTAAAAACTTTCAACCAGCTTGTCTGCCCCGATCTTACTCGCCGAGTATGGCGATTGCCCCTGCAAGGGATGCCCTTCATCAATCGGTATCCGCAATGCTGTGCCGTAAACTTCGCTGGTTGAAGTGTGAACCAGTCTCTCTACCTCTAAATTCCGGCACGCCAGCAAAACATTCAACGTCCCCATAAAGTTGGTTTCAGCCACTTCTGCCGGATGGAGATAGGAATACGGGATCGATATCAGCGCGCCCAGGTGAAAGACCATCTCGCATCCTGTTACTGCCTGGCTGATCGCATCACCATCACGCAAATCCCCAGGGACAATTTCAACTTGCCCGTTCAGGTCAGGTGGTAACTCGTGCAAAAAGCCCGCGTCCGCCCGGGAGTTATAGCGCACAAAAGCACGCACTCTGGCTCCCTGTTTCCCTAATGCCTCCACCAGGTAGCTGCCAATAAAACCGCCTGCGCCAGTAACCAATACCCGTTTATTTAACCAGAATGAACTCATGGGGCTGCCTCTTTGGATTTGGAAACGAAATGAGATTGGATCAAGTCCAATAAATCAGGGATAACTACCAAACGAGCCGATGTTTGCTGACATAGCTTCAGGATCCGCTCTTTATCTTGTGATTGGATATTGGAAATAGCATACACAATTAAGCCAATATTCTTTTCCTCGACTATATCTATTAAATCATGGGTCGTGCCCAAAACAGGATAGCCTTCCACTATAGTCTCCTGCTTGAATAAATTGTCATCCACTATGCCAATAATTGAATAGGCTGTGGCGTACTTGCCCTTTTCCAGGAACCAGATCGCCAGTTGGCTGGCTTCTCCGGCTCCAATAATTAGCACCTGTTCCCCAAGGCCCCCCGCTCGACGGCGATGCCGAAGCCAGCTTGATGCAAGACCCGTGAGCAAACGATCACGATAACGTATCGTAAGGCAGCCCAGAAAAGCAAAGAGACCTGTTATCATAAGCATGCCCTGGGGCAAAAAGGGGCCTGGAGGCCAAAACCAATTAATCCCTACCAAAATCAAGGTAGCAATCGCACTGGAAAATGCAAGATCAAGGGCATAAGATGATTTTGCTTGCCGCCAGACAATTCGGTTGAGACCTAAAACGGAGTTTATAAACCCAAAAAGCAGCGCTACTGCCAACGCAACGCCAAGGGAAACACCCCACCCCAAATCAAGCGGTCCGGCTGAACGCCAGAGCAAACCAGCCAACCCAACAGCAGCAAGAACTGTTAACGTGTCAAGGACAAACCAGGAAATATAACGACGAGTAAACCTGTAGACAGGACCAGCGTAGAGACGTTTCTCAGGGATAGAGACCCGTTTCATGGCAGGGAAAAAGGTAACAAAAGTCCAGAGGATAATATCCAAATCCGAGAGGAAAGTGTGATGCGCAACGTACAGTTGATCCAGGCGGAGTTTATCGGGAAGAATTGTTCCCAAATATTCTTCCATCACTTGTCCTGAACTCAGCCTACTTTCCTCATCCCGGTACAAAATTGATGCGGGGCTGGTAATTCCGGGACGAACAGACAGAATCACCTGGCGCGCATCCTCGGGCCAGGTCTCTACAATATCAATGTCTTCTGGACGCGGACCCACCAAACTCATTTCTCCTTTTAAAACGTTGAAAAGCTGAGGCAATTCATTTAACTTGGTGTCCCGCAGCCACTGCCCTATTTCCGTAACCCTGGAATCTTCATTCCCTGTGACACTTGAACCCTGATAACTTTCTAGACGCTCATACATGGTGCGAAATTTTAAAATATCGAATGGCTTTCCATTTAACCCGGCGCGTTTGCCCTTAAAAAAGATTGGTCCCGGCGTGTCTCGCTTAATCAACAGAATAAGAAAAACAAAAAGGGGTGTCAGGACCAATAAACCCAACAAGGCGGCAATTATATCTATCAGACGCTTCAAAACATTATTCATCCCCAAAGAAATATTTGCTCTGCCGTC